>JAGBXH010000138.1 GCA_017629395.1 Clostridia bacterium
CCGAAACGCTTGACATGCTTGCCCCCTTTATAGACGTGTGGATGCCCGATTTCAAATTCGGCTCGGCGCAGCTTGCAAAGGATTACGCGGGTGCTGCCGATTATCCCGAGGTCGCCGCACGCGCCATTGCCAAAATGTATGAGATCGCGGGCGCGGCACAATTTGACGCGCAGGGGATGATGACGCGCGGCGTTTTGGTGCGTCATTTGGTGCTGCCGGGCTGCCGTAAGGATTCGATTGCCGTGCTGGACAGGCTTGCCGAGATCGTTCCTGTGCAGGATATCCGACTGAGCCTGATGAGCCAGTACACCCCCGAATTTGCCACCGATGCACCGTTTGCCAATCTTCACCGCCGCGTGACCAGCTTTGAATATGACTCAGTCATGGCACATGCCGAAAAGCTGGGCTTTGTGGGATACATGCAGCAGCGTGAGTCGGCTACCGCGAAGTACACCCCCGATTTTGAGGGAGAGGATATATAGGTTATGGAAGAACTTGTTTTATTAAGACCAACTGCAGAATATGCAAAACAGATCATGGAATGCAAAAAAGAATACCTTGCGGCAGGCAGTTCTATGGATGGATGCGGTTCGATGCGCCGCACGGACGATCCAATGGAATATATTGAAAAGTGCGCCCTTGAGGAAAACCCCGAAACCTGTCCCGATTCGCTTGTTCCTGCAACACAATTTATGCTTGTGAGGAAAGCTGATAACAAGGTATTGGGCTTCTTGCAGGTACGACACGAGTTTAATGATTATCTATCCAAATATGGCGGTCATATCGGATACTCCGTAAGACCGAGCGAAAGGCGTAAGGGATATGCCAAAGCAATGCTCAAAATGGCACTTCCGTACTGCCGTGAGATCGGGCTTGATAGAGTGTTAATCACTTGTACGGACGGCAATATCGGAAGTGAAAAAACCATCCTTGCAAACGGCGGTGTATATGAATCAACAGTACACGAACCGAATGAGGATGAGGACTTGAAAAGATTTTGGATTGAACTATGAACATTACATACAGACAAATGCAAAAGGAGTCCAACTATGAGCAAAATGAAGCACAAATCAATCAACAATATCCCTAAAAGTCATAAAAATGAACACGAGGGCTACGAATATTATCGCCGTAAATTTGTCCCCTTTGGAGCTGCCCAAAACTCTTTGGTTAGCATTTATGAGATACCCCCGATGAAAGCGGCATACCCCTACCATTATCATCATAACAACGAGGAAACGTTCTATATTATCAGCGGTGAAGGAATTTTGCGAACTCCGAATGGTGAACGTAAGGTGAGCGCAGGAGATCTTTTGTTCTTTCCTACCGGTGCGGAAGGTGCGCACAAGCTGACAAACGCATCCGAAACAGAAAACCTTGTTTATATCGACTTTGATGTAGTACACGATGTAGATATTACCATCTATCCCGACTCTGAAAAGATTGGTGTGTGGGGTATGGGCATTAACAAGCTCTATCCGCAGGCAAGCGAAGTGGACTATTACGACGGAGAATAAAGCTGGGTGAATATGGAAATCGTAAAAATAACCGAAAATAATATCCGTGATGCAGGCAAAATTCACTCCGAAAGTTGGAAAGAATCGCACAAAAACTTTTGCTGTTCGTAGGAGAAACGAAATGATTTTACGGCGTGTGTTTGGCTGACGTATGAAGAAGCAGAGCAAAAACTAAGGTGGGATTCTAACCCAATGTCATTAAGTTAAGAAAAAACCACTGCAGGCGAGAAAGCGGAACGGATGCGCGCAAAAAGCCGTCCCCTCGGGGGAAGGAGGGCTCCCGCAAGCTTGCGCAGTGGGAGGAAGGGGAATGTGCGTGAAAGTCGGGCAGGTGAATTTCGAGCAGAAACTGTCTTGATTTTGCAAA
>JAGBXH010000139.1 GCA_017629395.1 Clostridia bacterium
AAAGGAAAACCAAGATCAGGCATTCCGCCTGTCTTGGTTATATTATATCATATTTTCAAGAATATTGCAAGAGGGGACACCCCCAGAGTTTTTGCATATAGCGAAAATGCCCGAAAAAGTGTGAATATTTTGTAAATTCATCGAATTTAATTTCGTTTTTGAGTATTTCATGTTGTGCGGAGCGGCTTGTGGCTATTGTAGCCTTTTGTTGTTTGTTATCGTACTATCCCATCTTTCATAATAATATTAGAACCTTTTTAACGGTTCTAATACATTGCTGGAGTACAACAATAACAATTAAAAGGAGAACAAAACAATGAAAAACGAAAACATCAAACAAATTATTTGCAAAGTGGGAAAAGAAGACAGGTACAACGCGTGTCCTCAATGCGGCAGGGAAGTATATCTTTACATGGATGCAGACGGTGATTATTGTGTTGGCTGCCTTAAGTGCGATGAGCACAAAGTCTGCTACGATCTCAAGTTTGGTTCGGAACAGAAGGAGGTGGATATGTGTCGTATGTCGTGGAACCTTTGGGCGACAAGCAGTGTATATTTTCCCGAGGCGCTGGATAAGATGTCCGCGCAGCATGGTGACTATGTGGTCACTAACACGTCGGACGGCTTCATCGAGTTCGCAGGGAATTTGGACGAAATGTTTGGGTTTCTTGAAGCTCGGAAAAAACTGAACGATCAAGCACTGTACATGATTTATACTCTTGTCAATGGCAGCTTGCTTAGCCTCGGCACTTCGCATCTGATCGAGCTGACGGTCAAACACATCAAGGAGAAATAATAACTAAACAAAGCGGACCCTAAGGTCACTCTCTCGTCTTCGGACGAGAGGGTGGCTTTCTTTTTGCTATCTTTCACCTTTCCGTCAGCAGCATCAATACGCCTGACAGCACTCTCGGATACGACCACACCGCATCTTGCATAATGAAAGTAGAGGGATACAATGCTGGAGCAAACAAAACGAAGGAGGATAAGAAAGATGAAACGAAGGGGATGAAAAAGAAAATAGACGGTTACTCGGGAACAACGTGAACGAGTAAACGGCTATTTTTGAAAACCGGTAAGAGGTCGATTTTTTTGCCATATAAGAATTTTTCGGAAAGCGAAAATCGCTGTATGCAGAAAGGTTGATGCTTACCCCAAGCGCTATGTGCGCGAAGCGGTCCTACCGCGCTCAATCAGGTGGGAATGTGAAACTTTAACACGCAACAAAAATACGTAATTTTATGCCGACATGCTGTCGGTTACGCAGACTGCCCATCCGGCATAATAATATTGGAACAAAATTTTTAATTATGGAGGTTTATATGGGACGTAACAAAATGAACAAGTCACTGATCCAACAAGTCAAGGAAAAGCTCGACGGCAAACTCGCCATAGGACAAAGTAAATTTCAGGCGAAAAAGGACGGCACCTATAAGCAATACATATATTCGTGGGATACATATCGGTCGTATCTGAAGCACTGCTGCTATTTCGTTCGGTGGTGCAAGGAGCAACCAATCGATCCGGTGCTGGGACATAAGCCACGCACAATAGCTGAGTGTCGCAGCTTCGCGGAAAAGTGGATTCAAAGCACGATGGACAGGGGACTGTCCGCATACACGGTTAAGCTCGAGGTTTCTGCTCTTGCAAAGCTATATGGTTGTAGGACCACAGACTTTGCGATTGTAACGCCGCCGCGCAAGAGGCAGAACATCACGCGCAGCAGAGGAAATGCGGTCAGGGACGCTCATTTCAGTGTGGAAAACAACAAGGATTTTATCACGTTCTGCAAGTGCACAGGACTTCGCAGAGCGGAGCTTGCGCAGATCCGCGGAACGGACCTCATTGCCCATGATGGACGGCTTTGTCTTGACATCAAGCGCGGCACAAAGGGCGGCAGGCTCAGGATCTCACCGGTGTTTGGATCTTCCGAGGAGGTAGAAACGGTCAAGCGCATCTGCGCGGAAGCGGGCAAAAATAAAGTGTGCCCCAAGCCCAGTGATAATGCCGACATCCACTCATACCGCGCGGAATATGCTATGAGAATTTATAATGCAAACAAAAGGGAACCGAAAGAATTTCAAAATGAAAGACTGATCGTGTACAAAAATAAAGTAGTTGATTCTTATATAACTTCAAACGGCAGACGTGATGTTAAGCGCTTTGCCTACCTTTATACCGCGAAAGACGGCAGGAAACACATGCTTCCCGGATACCGCGACGTGTCCTGCGCGTATTATTGTCGCAGTGACCTCAAGGGAGTGTGCTACGACCGCAGAGCACTTTTTGAGGCGTCTTATGCGCTGGGGCACAATAGAGAAACGGTCGTCGCGGAGCACTATCTCCGTTTTTGAACGGTTCTTTGATATTGGAGTGTAACGAGCTCAATCTGTTGGTTGATACGATGCATTTTGAGAAAAGAGGGGAGTAGTATGTTCTTGCACCGGATTTTCATTTTCTTTGTGTTATTTTAATAATTGTTGTTTTTGCGGCATTGCAGGCAAAAAAGGCTTACGCGACGGGGCTTGTCCCGCAAAACCCTTTTGGAATAAGGGGGGTTGCGGTGTGAAAACACCAAGTCGTTTTTACCCGAATGCAGCATCTGCCGCAAGGTCCTCGTTCAGGTCTGCGATAGGGTCGCCTTTGACGGCAAGGTATTTGGTGTCAAACGGAACGCCTGCCGCGCTGACGGGGTAGACGCCGGTGGTGTGATCCACAAAATACGAGGCAAAGGGGCTTTCGCTGACCTCCTTTTCGGAAAGATTGCGCGTCAGCTGGTACACGATGGCGGCAATCATCTCCATATGGGCAAGCTCTTCCGTGCCGATGTCCGTTAAGGTTCCGATGACTTCTTTGTTGGGCATGCTGTAGCGTTGGTTGAGATAGCGCAGGGAAGCACCCAACTCACCGTCCGGACCGCCAAGCTGGGTGATAATGGCGGTGGCTAACTTGGGATTGGGGTTCTTGATATTGACGGGGTATTGCAGCTTACGTTCATAGATCCACATATTGCGCCTCCTTACATGTCATTCTGCCAGGGCCAGGGAGTCTGTCCCCATTCCCATTTGGCGGGGTTTTTGTTATCCATAATGGTCATGGGACCGCAGCCCTGCGCATACGCTTTGGCAACCGTCTCGCGTTCTGCGATCAGCTTGTGATAGTAGTCGAGCGCGGCTACGTTGTCGGGATAGCTGTCAAGGTACAGCGCAAGCTCCACAATGGCGAAATCTAATCTCTGCAGGCGTGCGTAAAGCTGCTTGCAATCTCTGCTTTGTGTCTGATCCATGGCTTACCTTCCTTTCCGAGAGCCCTTGAAGGGGAAGTCGAGGGCTTTGAAAATCGTGCCCTTTTCCAGCCATTGCTCGCAGTCGTAAAGGGCTTCAAAGGCTTGGGTGGGCGCGTAGACCATTGCCAATGGGTAGGAATCAAGGCAGGTCGGGTCGCCCGGGCGCATGGGGTTCATGCTTGCAACGGGTGTGGCGATCGCTGCGTCGCGGCAATCGCAGTCCCGCGCGCCAAGGTTTTGGCGCAGCGTCGCGTAATCGGCGTGCTCTCTGCCACGCCCGACGCTGCTTCTTTGTGCATACATATCGTATCCTCCTGTACATGAGAATTGGGCGCGCGCACCGTGCCGCACCGAGTCTTGGCGCGGCTTTGCACGTGCTCAATGTCAGTATATGACGGGGAAGCGAGAAGGGTGTCGGATTTGGCAGATGCAAGGTGTAACAGGGGACGGTTCTCTGTTACAGCCATTCCCGCCCCCGCCGCTATGCGGCGGGGTTTTTATGCTTAAACCGATATTTTAGAGGATATACTATACCGTGTATGTTGTGTAAAACAATGAAATTGACAAAAACTATTGACAAAGTTGGCAAAGCGTGGTAAAATGGTTACGAAAACCACATTCGAGATTGGAGGAAACGATATGGATAAGGTTGTGTATGGTTTGTTTGCGTTATTCGTGAGCGTTTCATTGATTTGCATCGCTTTATATATACCGAGAATTTGGTGCTGGCTGTTTGCGTTTTCGCATCAGAAAAAGCTATATAATGAAAAGAAAAACCGCCTGGCAATCATCGTGCCTGCCAAAAACGAGAGCGCGTCGATCACACCCCTGTTTGACAGCCTTGCGCGCCAGACCTATGAGCGCGATTGCTTTGACGTGTACGTGGTGGTGGACGATCCAAACGACCCCACCGTCGGCATGACCGAGCAGCGCGGGCATATCCCGGTCGTGGTAACGGGGCAGACCAAAAAGGGTGACGCCCTGGACGGCTGCCTGCAAAAGATCCTGCACGAGGATGCAAGCAAGTACGATGCGTATATCGTCATTGACGCGGACACGGTTTTGGATGACGCGTACCTTGCCGAAATGAATAACGCCATGGTGACGGACGCGGAGATCATCGTTTCCAAAAAGCGCGTCAAGAATTACTTCTTCGGTGACAAGAGCACGCAGACGCTGTCCGCTTGCTGCAACGGCATTATCTGGACGCTGATGGACAACATGGGCAACCTGTATAAATCCAAAAAGGGCTATCCCTGCTTTATCGTGGGAACGGGATTTTTGATGTGCGCGGATCTTGTGCGCAAGAATGGCGGCTGGCCGTATCAGAGCACGCTGACCGAGGACGTGGAGCTGATGATGGATACTGTGCTTTCGGGGTATCGGACGCTGTATTACGAGCACGCGATCGTGTATATGGAGGAAGCGACCGAGCTGCGCGTGACCAATAAGCGCAGACAGCGTTGGATGACGGGCGTGGTGGACAGCGACAGACTGTATATGCCGCGCATTACCGTCAAGCAACGCCAGGGC
>JAGBXH010000140.1 GCA_017629395.1 Clostridia bacterium
CGCGCTGTCTATTGAGAAGCTGGAGGCAATGACCGCGGTTTGCTCGGTGGGACTTGATATGATCGCCGTGCCCGGGGATGCCGACGAGGCGGTGATCTGCGGTGTGATCGCGGACGAGATTTCCATCGGAGTGGTGAATAACAAGACCACTGCTGTGCGTATTATCCCTGCATATGGCAAGCAGGTGGGGGACAGCGTTGATTTTGGCGGGCTTTTGGGTACTGCGCCTATTATGGCTTTGCGTGAATATTCTCCCGCAAGATTTATCGGACGCGGCGGACGCATTCCTGCACCCATTCACAGCTTGCGTAACTGATATTTTACATAAAGGAGTGTCTTATGAAGCTGTATCAGGACACGAGCGGCATTGATAAAGTGGTGAATACTGCTTCTAAAATCGTCGATACAACCGATAAGGTGGTGAGCCTTGTCGGAAATATCGGAGATATCGGGAGCAGGGTGGGTAAAATGAAGACATCGACCAAGGTCGGACTTCTGCTTGGCGGGGCTTTGATGCTTTCTCTGTTCCCGCTGCGCCTTTCTTACGACAGCAAAACGGGCGAGGGAGAGTATAAATCCCTCGCGGTGAGCGTCAAACGCACGCAAAGGCCCTCACGCGCCACTATGGGGCGCACGCATGACCTTTCGTGGGAGGCTTTCCCCACCGTCAAGGTCAAGCCGCAGGACGTCAAGCCCTGCGAACTGCCGCCTGCGCGCACAAAGCAAGCGGTCAAGGCAATGCCCGTGCAGGCGCATAAGATTCAAAAGGCAAGGGTGTGCGTGCCCGTAAAGCTCAAGGTACAGGAGGACGTGAGATGACACCGGAATTTTGGGGGCAGGTGACCGGCATTATCGGCATGATACTGATCATCAGCTCGCTCCAATTCAAAAACAAGATTTTATTTTATGCGGCGCAAATGAGCGGCAATATATTTTATGCCGTCAGCTTTTTGCTTTTGGGCAACGTGGCGGGTGCGCTGATGAACATTATGGGCATTATCCGCGGCGTAGTCATGCTGCAATCCGAGCAGCAAAGAAAGCTGTGGCAGTTTGTTGCACTCAACGTCGCCTTTCTGGCAGCAACCGTGTTCTCCGCAACGGCGGGCGGCATGGGCTGGGGCGCGCTGTTCTCGTTTGCGGCAATGACCGTAGGTACGGTGTGCATGTGGTACGGCAACGACCGCACCATTCGCTGGGGGCAGCTGCTTGGCATTTCGCCTCTTTGGTTGATCAATAATACCGTGATCTCCTTCTCGCTGGGCGGCATTCTGGGTGAGTGCTTTAGCATAATCTCTACAATCATATATTTGATTCGCGTCAGAAAGCACAAAAAAGTTGCATAAGGGGCTTGAAAAACGCATAGAAACCGTGTATAATGGTAATCAATACCACGTCATAGAAGGAGAACGGATATGGATGCGCAAAAGCTTGATGCGCTGATGGAGCAGGCGGTAAACGACGCCGATCTGGTCAGCAAGGAAATCCCTTCCATTGATCTGTATCTGGAGCAGATATTGCAGCTTGTTGCCGAAAAGGGCAATCAGGGCAGCAGCGCGGCAGACCGCACGCTGACCAAGAACATGATCAACAACTATTCCAAGGATGGGCTGATCACGCCCGTTAAGGGAAAGAAATATACCAAGGAGCAGATCGTACAGATGCTTGTGGTGTATTCGCTCAAGAATACGCTGTCCATTGAGGAGATCGGCAGGGTCATGCAGGGCATTTATGCTGCCGAGGATTATTCGGGAGAGGCGTTGATCTCTGCTTATGATAAAGCTGTGGCACTCAAGCAGGCGCAAAAGCATCGCTGTCCCGAGACCGTGCGGCAGATCATGAGCGAGGAGAGCTTGCATAGCGAGGTGGGCGAGGATTACTTCGTCACCCTGCTCACGGTTGCTTCTCTGTCCGCGTATTTCCGCAATATCGCAAAGGCAATGCTGGAGGAATTTCCGTTGCCCGAGAGCGATGAGGAGAGAAAAGCGCGCGAAAAGGAAGAGAAGAAGGCTCGCAAGGAAGCCAAGAAACGGGCGGAGGAGTCTGCTTCGGAGGTGGCGACGTGAGACCTGTCAACGAGCTGACCACGCCCGCGCTTGCGTACCTCGGTGACGCGGTCATTGAGCTGTACGTGCGCAGCAGGCTGGTGGAGGCGGGGTATTCCACCTCTGCTTCCCTCAATCAAAAATCGCTGGACTACGTCCGCGCGGGTGCGCAGGCAAGAGCCATGCAAAAAATTGCCCCCATGCTGACCGAGCAGGAGGCTGCGGTGTTCCGCCGTGGCAGAAACATGGGACACGGCAACGTGCCCAAGGGCGCAACGGTTGCCGAGTACCGCAACGCCACCGGCATGGAGGTGCTGGCGGGGTATTTGCATCTGTCGGGCGAGCAGGAGCGCCTTGACGAGCTGCTTGGCGCAGCGTTTACATTCGAAAACACAGATACGTAACACGTAGGGGCGATCGGTGATCGCCCGCCACGTATACACACATATAATGAAAGGAAGAAAATTATCATGAGCAATCCCAACGTAGTATTGCATATCAAGAATTACGGAGATATCAAATTGGAGCTGTATCCCGATAAGGC
>JAGBXH010000141.1 GCA_017629395.1 Clostridia bacterium
AATCTCAAGCTGCCCATGGAAATGTATGGCTCTTTCGGTGCTGCGGACGGCGTCTACCCCGCCTATCACATGAATAAGCTGCATTGGATATCCGTGCTGCTGCCCGACGCGCAGACGGATCTGATCGAATTCCTTACAAATGTCAGCTTCGAGGCAACCAAGGAAAAGAAAAAACGCAAAAAATAAGCATCCGCTCAAAAAAAGACAGAAAGGAGAGTGCAGTATGTCCGCATACAGTGAATTGATCAAAAACTTTGAGAAAATCAGAGCGTACATGCGCGATTTTTACGTGTACGGCTTTAAGCGCCGCGACGATTATCAATCCAAGAGTGCACGCTCCTATGACGATGAACGCCGTCGCATTGAAAGCTGGCTGGGTAATCACATGAGCTTTGTGCGCACGCCCGAGGGCAAGAACGTATTCATTTCCATCGACAGCCGCACCATCAGCCACAATCCGCTGTACAACGCGTGGAAAGCCAAGAGCTTTACCGATGGCGATATTACGTTGCATTTTATCATTTTTGACATTCTCCACGAGCCTTCCGTCAAGAAAACCATTGCCGAAATACTTGGCGAGATCGACCAAACGTATCTTTCGGGCTTTGAACACCCCCAGATGTACGATGAATCCACCGTTCGCAAAAAGCTCAAGGAATACTGCGAGGCGGGCATCATCGAAACGGAAAAGCAGGGTCGCAAGGTATATTATCACAGAACCGAAAGCATCGATATTTCCGACCTTACCGACGTTCTGCATTACTTTTCGGAGGCTGCTCCCTGCGGTGTGGTCGGATCATTTATACTCGACAAAGAGAAATCTGACACCGAGGCATTCACATTCAAGCACCACTATATCACAAGTGCCATTGACAGCGGCGTGCTCGCCTCACTCTTTACCGCCATGCGCGAAAAGCGTGCCGTCACGCTCTCCAATCTGAGAAGAAACGCCGATATGCCGCGCCGCCTGCGCGTCGTCCCCCTGCGCATTTTCATCAGCGTGCAAAGCGGCAGGCAGCATCTGCTTGCGTATCTGCCCGCCTATAATATCTTCCATTCCTACCGTATCGACTATCTGTCGGGCGTCAAGCTTGAAGACCCCACGCCTCGCTTTGACGAGCTGCGTGCCGAGCTTGACCGCATGCAGACAAAGATGTGGGGCGTGAGCACCAACCGCAACAAATGGGGCAAGGAGCAGCTTGAGCACGTGGAGTTCACCGTCAAAATCGGCGAGGACGAGCAGCATATCGTAAGACGCTTGGAGAGAGAAAAGCGCGTTGGCAAGGTGGAAAAGCTGAACGAGTACACCTACCGCTTCTCTGCCGACGTATACGACTCGGGCGAGCTGTGCCCATGGATCAGAACCTTTATCTGCCGCATTACGCAAATGAACTTCTCCAACCGCACCGTGGAAAACCGATTCAAGCGGGATCTGGAGGAGATGTACCTGCTCTACGGCATCGGGAAGGAGGCGGACGAATGATCTTTTCCGAGCTTTATTCTGCCTATTACCGCACGGTTGCCGCCATACTGTCGGCGATCCTGGACGGTGAAAAAAGCGAGAAGGCGCTACAGGACATCGTCGTGGGGCACGCGTTCGGTGAAAGTGTGCTGACCATTCTGCCCGCGCTCAAAACAGAAAAATGGCAGCTTGTGCACGCCGATATGACCACACCCATTCGACACAAGCCCACCCTTCCCCTGACCACGCTGCAAAAGCAGTGGCTCAAGGCAATTTCTCTTGATCCTCGCGTACAGCTGTTCGGTGTGGATTTCCCCGATCTTGGGAACGTAGAACCGCTTTTCACCCCTGCGGATTATCACGTATACGATAAATACGGCGACGGTGACCCTTTCACCGATCCCGAGTACGTCCGCCAATTCCGCGTCATTCTGAGCGCGATCCACAACGGCTCGCAGATCAAATTCAACATGGTCAACCGCAAGGGCAACACCATGTACGTCAGATGCTGCCCCGTGCGTTTGCAATACTCCGAAAAGGACGACAAATTCCGTGTAATTACAGCAGGCTGGCGTGCGGTATCCACCGTCAATCTTGCAAAAATACAGAACTGTGCGCATTATCAAGGCACGCAACAAGTCAAGGG
>JAGBXH010000142.1 GCA_017629395.1 Clostridia bacterium
AACCGCACCGGCAGCCATGGTGCCCGCGATCACGTACTTTTGTGCTGAAATTTTGCCGCTTCCCTGCTCCAGCACATGCTCACTCTCGATTTCGGGAGTGCTTTCAGGAACGCTTTCCGGGGCACTTTCGGGTGCAGCTGTGGTCTGCTCGGGTGCGTTGGTCTCGGGGGCATCCGTTCCCGGTTCGGTGGTGGCGGGAGCTTTGGTAGGCTGCTCGTAGGGCTCTCCGTCATAGTTCAGCACCTTCATGGAGCAATCGTCCAGAATCATGTCACGGAAATTCTTGCTTGTGTCCTCGTCGCCGTCCATGGGCGTGACCAGATAAAATTCCGCCTCCTCCAGCGCGCCCGACCAGCTGATATTGACCACACCGCTCAGATGCGTCCATTCCGAGGTCACTCTCGTCCAACCGGTAGAGAACCAGAACTTCTGACCGTCCTTGAGATACACACCAATGGCGATGATGACGTCAACGGGCTTTGCCTCGGGATCGGCAAGGCGCATCCATGCCGACAGCTCGTACTGACCGGAGCCGTAATGCTCCAGCGGCTTGGTAATGACCTGCCTTGCGATATCGGTAGAGTGCTGACGATCGTTGATCTGCAGCGCACCGCTGCCGGTGTGTGCCTTGTCACAGTAATCAACTGCCGCAAGGTAATATTTTTCCCAATGCGTCGTAATTTCCTCGAAGTCACCGTTTTGCAAAAGCTCGTAGTCCTCGCCTGCGCCAACGGGCATACACAGCATCCCGATCAGCAGCGCAAAGCAAAGTGCCAATGCCAGTTTTTTCATGCTAACCTCCGAAATGGATTTTTATTTCATTATAGCACGAGAAGGCAGAAAAATCAAGAGCGGCAAAGAAAATACATCGCGCACAGCATACAAATTGCACAAGGTCCGACACCCCTTGCGGGCTGTCTTTTTCGCTTTTACCAAGGACTTTTTTTGCTTTGTGTGTTGACAATTGCACTAAAATCGGGTACAATAATTATATATGCCGTTTTTTGCTCTGTCCTGCAGCGCAAATCACGGCGGAATTTGGAGGATACGACGTGATATTCAGCATGACAGCCTTCGGTCGCGACAAAAGGACCGTTTCGGGCAAGGATATTACCGTGGAGCTGCGCTCGGTCAACAACCGATTTTTCGATTGCTCGGTACGCATGCCCCGCGCCTATTCGTACTTAGAGGAAAAGATCAAGCCCTACCTGCAAAGCCGCGGCATTTCGCGCGGTAAGGTGGACGTCAGCATTTCCATCGACGTGCTGGACACGCAGGGCGTTTCCATCGTTTTTGACGAGGGCTATGCCAAGGGATATCTGGACGCGCTGCACGCTTTGCGCGATACCTTTGCTCTCAAGGATGACATCAGCGTCATGTCCGTTGCCCGCAACCCCGAGATCTTCAAGGTCAAAAAGCCCGAGGAGGATGCGGAAAAGGATTGGCAGGATCTTTTGGTTGTGCTCGGTGCTGCAACAGACCGCTTCCTTGATGCGCGCCGCGCTGAGGGCGCACGCATTGAAGCCGACCTGCGCGCCAAAATGCACAACATCATGACCCGTGTGGACACCATTGAAGCACTCTCTGCGGATGACATTGTCACCTACCGCGATCGCTTGGAGGAAAAGATCCGCGCGGTGCTTGCCGATGCCGTGATCACGGTGGACGAAAACCGCCTTTTGACCGAGTGCGCCATCTACGCCGATAAGGTTGCCATTGACGAGGAGCTGGTTCGCCTGCGCTCCCACTTCGTTGCCTTTGAGCAGTATCTCTCTTCCGATCAGCCCGTTGGCCGCAGCATCGACTTCCTTTTGCAGGAGATCAACCGCGAGATCAACACCACGGGCTCCAAATGCACCAATGCCGCGATCGCAAAGCTTGTTGTCGAGGTCAAGACCGAGCTGGAAAAGATCCGCGAGCAGATCCAAAATATTGAATAAATTGCGTGAAGGTTCACTCTGTTTTACTGTTTTGTCTGCTGTTCACGCATAAACCTCACCTGAAAATGGGTCCCGGCCCATTTTCGGAGCGAAGCTCCACGGTGAAGTTTCAACACTAATCGAGCCGCCGTAGGCGGCATGGAGGAACACTATGAATTTCATCAATGTAGGCTACGGAAATATGGTGGCGGTGGAGCGCATCGTCACGTTGGCAAGCCCCGACTCCGCTCCCATCAAGCGCCTGATCCAGGATGCCAAGGACGCAGGACGCGTCATTGACGTGACCTGCGGCAGAAAGACCCGCGCTGTCATTATCACCGATTCCGATCACGTGGTGCTCTCCGCGCTGCAGGCAGAGACCATTGCAAACCGCCTGACCAGCGATCAGGACTTTGACGACGAGCCCGAAGAGGAAGAATAAGCCAATCATTGCACAAACTCCCGTAGGGGCGATCTGTGGTCGCCCTACGGTAACAAACCGAATATAAAAATATCAAAATACATCGAATTTTCTGAAAGGAAGTAACTATGCTTTATCCTACCATCAACGATTTGACCAAGAACGAATTCAACCGCTACGAGCTGGCTATCGCTACGGCAAAGTGCGCGCGCATCATTACAGGTGAGTACGTCAAGCAGCGCGAGCAGGCTGAGGCTTCCATGACCGGTAACAAGGAGACCGATAAGCCCCTGCAGGCTCTGATCGACAAAGAGGTCAGAGACGAAAAGGCAGTCAAGATCGCGATCGGCCGCATTCACAAGGGTGAATACGAGATCGTAAGATCCCAGCCCGAAGAGGAGCTTGCATAAGCTCCCTTGCAGCAAGGAGTAACTTTGTGACGGGTCATCAAGGCGCGGCGCAGTACGCGGGCGTCTACATCTTAGACAACCCCTATTGCATCGACGTCTCCTACGACTACTATATCCCCCAAGACCTGCGCGCCGCGGTAAGCCCCGGCGTGTTTGTCACTGTGCCGTTCGGACACGGAAACCGCAAGCAGATCGGCTTGGTCGCCACCACGCACAACGAGGCGACAGCCAAGCGCATCAAATCCTTGGCGGGTCTGTGCTCCGAGCGGATTTGTTTATCGGGGGAAATGCTGGACCTCTGCCTTTGGCTGCATGAGCAGACGCTTTGCACGGTGGGCGAGGCAGTACGCTGCGTAACGCCCTCCGCCGCCATGTCCCACCTGATCGACCACTACAGCCCCGCTCCCGACGTACACGCGCAGGATCTGGGCAAGAAATTTGATGCAGCGCACCTGATGGTCTTCAACTATATCGCGGCTCGCGGCAGCGCAAGCATCCATACCCTGCGTGCAAGATTCGGCGCGGGCGTATCCGACACGGTCGCTATGCTGGTAAGCAAGGGGGCTGTGATCAAGCAGGTCGAGGAAAGGCAGGGATCGGCGGGCTCGTTTGCCACACTGTATTCACTCTCTCTGTCAAAAGAAGACGCAAGGCTTGTACTGGACGGCGACAAAGCCGCTCCCGTACGCTTAACCTCGCAAAAGCAAAAGGCGATCCTTGCCCGCGCGCTGGAGCTTGACACCCCTGCCGACAAGGACGAGCTCTGCGGGGATACCGATGCAGGCACGGCACAGCTCAAGGCATTGGTGGAAAAAGGCGTTCTTATTGCCGAAAAAAAGCAAATTTACCGCAACCCCTACGCCGTGCCCGCAGACCACAAGCCTATGCCCGATCCCGTACTCAACGCCGAGCAAGCTGCCGCTGTGCAAACGCTTGGCGAGCTGGCGGACTGCGGAAAGGCAAGTGCCGCTTTGCTCTTTGGCGTAACGGGCAGCGGAAAGACCTACGTCATGGCAAAGCTGCTGGACAAGATACTGGGGCAGGGCAAGGGCGCGATCTTAATGCTGCCCGAGATCTCTCTGACCCCGCAATCGGTCGCACTGTTCTGCGCGCGCTACGGGGATACGGTCGCCGTCATCCATTCGGGGCTTTCCGCAGGAGAGCGGCAGGATGCCTACGCCCGTATCAGCCAAGGAGAGGCGAGATTGGTCATCGGCACGCGCTCCGCAGTCTTTGCTCCCGTGCCCAACCTCGGGCTTATCATCATGGACGAGGAGCAGGAGCACACCTATAAATCCGACCAGGACCCCAAATATCACGCACGCGACGTCGCACGCTGGCGTTGCGCACGCAACCAAGCCCTTTTGCTCTTGGCCTCGGCAACGCCCTCGCTGGAAAGCTACGCCAAGGCACAGGCAGGCACGTATACGCTGATCAAGCTGACCGAGCGTTACAACAAGACAAATCTGCCCGAGGTGACCATTGCGGATATGCGCCAGGGCGCGGCAGTCACCGTCGCCTCCCCTTTAGGCACGCTGTTGACCGACGAGCTTGCCCGCACGCTCAAGGACGGCAATCAAGCCGTACTCTTCCTCAACCGACGCGGCTACCACCGCTTTATTTCCTGTGCCTCGTGCGGCACGGCTGTAACTTGCCCGCATTGCTCGGTCGCCATGACCTACCACGTCAAAAACGGCACCTATACCGACGGTGAGCTGGTTTGCCATTGGTGCGGCACGCGATTGCCCGTACCCGATAAATGCCCCTCCTGCTCCTCCCCACACCTGCGCCATGCGGGCTTTGGCACGCAGCGCGTGCAGCAGGAGCTGGAATACCTCTTACCCGACGCGCGCGTCATGCGCCTGGACGCAGACACCACCTCTGCAAAATTCTCCATGGATAAGCTGCTTGCCCAGTTTCGCGACGGCAAAGCCGACGTCATGATCGGCACGCAGATGGTGACCAAGGGACACAACTTCCCTTCCGTGACGCTCGTGGGCGTTTTGTTGGCAGACGCCTCACTTTACGTGGACGACTACCGCGCCTCGGAGCGCACCTTTGCCATGCTGACGCAGGTCATCGGTCGCGCAGGACGCGGCGACGTACAGGGACGCGCCATCATTCAGACAAACAATCCCGACAACGACGTCATTACCTTGGCTTGCGCGCAGGACTACCACACCTTTTTTGAGCGCGAGATCAAGCTGCGCCGCCTTTTGGTCTTCCCCCCCTATTGCGACATCGTGCTGCTGACACTGACGTGCGCCGACGAGCGTGATCTCTTAAAGCACGCCGTGCGCTTGCGCGAGGAGCTTGACCGCCTTGGCTCGGAGGATTTTTGCGACGTGCCTATGATGATCTTTGGGCCATTTGAAGCCCCCGTATACCGCGTGGAGGAAAAATACCGCATGCGTCTGGTCATCAAATGCAGACTCAACAAACGCTCTCGCGAGCTTTTCTCAAAAATTCTCGTCAGATTTGGTAAGGACGGCTCAAAAGCACCCGTCCTTGGTATAGATTTCAACCCGTCATCCCTATAATATTTTTACTTGAAGGAGCACCTTTACTATGGCTAAGCTGAAAATTGTCAAATACGGCGACGACACGCTGCGTAAGACCTGCCGTCCCGTCGATACCATTACCCCCCGCATCACCACCCTGCTTGACGACATGGTAGAAACCATGCGCGCTGCCGACGGCTGCGGACTTGCCGCACCCCAGGTAGGCATTCTGCGCCGCATTGCGGTGGTGGAGGTAGAGCCGGGCGAGGTTTACGAAATGATCAACCCCAAGATCATTGCCCGTGCAGGCACGCAGGAGGAAACAGAGGGCTGCCTCTCTCTGCCCGGTAAATGGGGCACGACCAAGCGTCCCATGCACGTTACCGTGCGCTACACCAACCGCCAAGGCGAGGTTGTAGAGGCGTCCGGCAGCGGTCTTCTGGCGCGCGCATTCTGCCACGAGATCGACCATCTGGACGGCGTGCTGTTTATTGACAACGCTTTGGAAGTCATGGAAGAATAAGAGGTGCCCTTGATGAAAATACTCTTTATGGGCACGCCCGATTTCGCGGTCTTTACGCTCAGGGCTCTGGTCGAGCGCGGAGAAAACGTGGTGGGCGTTGTCACACAGACCGACAAGCCGCGCGGACGCGGCTATGAGCTGCTCCCCACACCCGTCAAGGTGTACGCGCAAGAGCACAATATCCCCGTTTATCAGCCCAAAACCTTGCGCGGTGAAGAATTTGCAGCACAGCTTGCAGAGATCGATCCCGAGCTGATCATCGTGGTCGCATACGGCAAAATTCTGCCCGTGAACGTTTTGGAATACCCCAAGCACGGCTGCATTAACGTGCATGGCTCACTCTTGCCCGCCTACCGCGGTGCTGCCCCCATGCAAAGAGCCATTATGGACGGCTGCGCTTCCACCGGTATTACCACCATGTACATGGCAGAGGGGCTGGATACGGGTGACATGCTGCTCAAGGCAGAATTGCCCATTCTGGACGAGGATAACTTTGAGAGCATTCACGACAAGCTGGGCGCGCTTGGCGCACAGACCATGCTGGATACGCTGGACGCGCTGTACGCAGGCACGCTTGTGCCCGAAAAGCAGGACGATGCGCTTGCCAACTACGCAGAGAAGATTCAGAAGAGCGACCTGCTCCTTGACTTCTCCCTTGACGCGCGCACGCTACACAACCACATCCGCGGCACCTCGCCCATTCCGCTCTCCTTTACGCACCTGCCCGGCGGCTCGCTGCTCAAGGTCTACGCCGCACGCGTATACGACGAGGACAAGGTGCACTCCGCAGTACCCGGCACGGTGGTGGGACTGGACGGTGAGATCCTGGTTGCCTGCGGCAAGGGCACGCTTGCGCTGACAGAGGTCATTCCCGAGGGCAAAAAGCGCATGGGTGCTGCCGATTACATCCGAGGCAGAAAAATCAATCTCGGAGATCTACTCTCTTAATCAAGCAGGAGATTTGTATGTTTTTTTACTATCCCATATTCGACTGGACACTCTTTTTGCTGCTCCCGGCGCTCGTTTTTGCGCTGATCGCGCAATACCGCGTCAATCGCGCGTTTGAGTGGGGCAGCGGAATCAGAACCTCGCGCGGCATTACCGGTGCGCAGGCAGCACGCAAGATATTGGACGACAACGGGCTTTATGACGTTTCCATCGAGCGCGTGGGCGGACACTTGACTGACCACTACGACCCCAAAGAAAACGTCATTCGCCTATCCGATGAGGTGTACAGCGGTGCAAATGCCGCTGCCATAGGCGTTGCCGCACACGAGGCGGGGCACGCCGTGCAGTATGCGCGTGACTATTTCCCCATCCGCGTGCGCGCAGCCATCATTCCGCTGACCAGAATTGGTGCGGGACTGGCTATGCCCCTGTTTCTGATCGGTCTGTTTATTTCGTATTTTTATTTTCAGGCAACCTCCCCCCTCTCCGACCTTCTGATGGTCAGCGGCATTGGGCTGTATTCCTTCAGCACGCTCTTCCAGCTGGTCACGCTGCCCGTGGAGTTTAACGCCTCGCGCCGCGCCCTGCGTATTCTGGACGGTTGGGGCACGCTGACCAAGGAGGAGCACCGCGCAGCAGGGCAGGTACTCAGCGCAGCAGCCATGACCTACGTAGCAGCTCTTGCTACCTCGCTGCTCTCGCTGTTCCGCTTGATTCTCATTTTCAGGAGACGACGCTGATGGAACAAACGCTCAATCCCGCACGCGCCCTTGCGCTGCAAATTCTCAATAAAACCGATTCGGCAGGACAATACACCAATCTTGCTCTGGACGCAGCTCTGAAAAAAAGCAACCTTTCCGCGCCCGACAAGGCGCTGGTCACCATTCTTGTGTACGGCGTGACCGAGCGCAGACTGACGCTGGACTATATGGCGGACGCGCTTTCCTCGCGCCCCATGGAAACCTTAGACGGCACGGTGCGAAATTTGGTGCGCATGGGGCTTTATCAGCTTCGCTACCTTGACCGCATTCCCGCGCACGCTGCCGTGAGCGAGACGGTCTCTCTTGCGCCCCGCCGTGCGCGCGGCTTTGTCAATGCCGTGCTGCGTGAGTACACGCGCAGAGGAGGCGACCTGCCCTTCCCCGATAAGGCAAGCGATCCCTACCGCTGCCTTTCGGTTACTTACTCCGTTCCCGTACCGCTTTGCAAAAAGCTCTGCGACATTTTCGGCATGGAGCGTGCCGAATCGATCATGGAAGCCTTTGGGCACGCACCGCCCGTGACCTTGCGCGTCAACACGCTCAAAATCTCGCCTGAAGAGTTTGCAGGCGAGCTTTGCGCGCTGGGCTACCGCGTGCGCGAATCAAGCGTGCTCCCCACCGCGCTCACCGTTGCCGACTTTGTGCCCTCAGGCTCTCCGCAGTTGGCAGAGGGACAAGTATTCGTGCAGGATCTCGCCTCGCAGATCTGCGTGGAAGCCTTGGACGCGCGCCCCGGTGATTTCGTCATCGACTCCTGCGCCTGCCCGGGCTCCAAAACCTTTGGCACGGCGATCAGAATGCGCAACGAGGGCAGCATTCTTGCCTGCGATCTGCACCAAAGCAAGCTTTCCTTGATACAATCGGGCGCACAACGCCTCGGCATATCCATCATTGACGTTTGCGAGCGCGACGCACGCACCTTTGCGCCCACGCTTGCGGGAAAAGCCGACCGCGTGCTTTGCGACGTCCCCTGCTCCGGCTTTGGCGTGCTTGCCAAAAAGCCCGAGATCCGCTATAAGGATCTTGCGGACGCAGCCGCCCTGCCCGATATTCAATACGCAATTTTGGAAAACTGCTGCCGCTACGTCAAGGACGGCGGCGTGCTGGTGTACTCCACCTGCACCATATTCCCCGAGGAAAACGAGCAAAACGTGGCGCGTTTTCTGGCATCCCACCCCGAATTTGCCGCTGAGGACTTCGCCGTGGGCGACGTTCACAGCGCGGACGGTATGCTGACGCTTCTGCCCGACACGCACGGCACCGACGGGTTCTTTATTGCGAA
>JAGBXH010000143.1 GCA_017629395.1 Clostridia bacterium
CCTTGAGTTCACCGAGATGGATGCAAACGCTATTGCATACGTAGAGGAAATCCAGCTCTTCAACAGCAAGGAAGAGGCTTACGCTTATGCAGGTGAGGAGATCCCCACCAAGGCTCCCGCTACCGAAGAGCCCACCACCGAAGCTCCCGCAGGTGAAGTTACCGCCGAAAAGACTGAGACCACCACCGAGGCTGAGAAGTCCGAGGGCGGCTGCAAGTCCGCAGTTGCTATGTCTCTGGTCGCTTTCGTAGCAGTTGCTGCTTGCGTAGCACTCAAGAAGAAGGACTAATCCTTTTACAATAACGCATCCGCTGTGATGCATATGACCCGTACCATGCGCGATATATTCGTTCTGGTACGGGTCCGCTTTTGAAAGCTTTTTTGCTTTTTTACGTTGATCTGCGTACAGTATACGGCGCAGATCCATATAAAAAAGCAAAAAAACAAACTATCATACCTACGTGAGGAACACATGAAAAGCAAAAAAATACTGACCTCCATGAAGAGCAGCAGAGCGCTGATGATCACCTGTTGGCTGATCTATATGATCGCTTACCTGACCAGAAATACTTACAATGCCTCCATCGTGCACCTGACGGGACAGGGGCTTCTGACCACCTCGCTTGCGGGCTTGGTCAGCACCTGCTATTTCGTCAGCTACGGCTGCGGACACCTGATCAACGGCTTTTTAGCCGACCGCACCCGCCCCGTCGTCATGCTGGGCGCGGGCATTATGGGAACGGCACTTGCAAACGTGCTGATGCCCATCGTAACCCCCAACGTGCCGCTCATGATCGTTGTCTGGACGGCAAACGGCTTTTTTGAATCCATGCTGTGGGCACCTATTTTCGTGCTGCTCTCCGGCGTGCTGACCGAAAAGCTGCGCTTTACCGCACTTTCCACCATTTCCTACTCGCGCCCCACGGGTCAGATCTTAGCCTATCTGTTCACCGCAGGCTGCACCTACTTCAACATCGGCTTCAAAGCCCCCTTCTTTATTGCTTCCGCTTGCGCCGTTGCTTCCTGCGTGCTGCTGATCATCGTTGCAGCACGTGCGTTCTCCGCCCCCGACGTGCAGGTGGTGGAAGCCCCCACCAAGCAGCAAAAAAAGGAATCTCCCGCAGGCTCCGTATCGCTCTTCAAGCTGCTTTTGACCAGCGGTGCACTCATCTTTATGGTGCCCGTGGTATTCCACGGTATGCTCAAGGACGGCGTGAACACCTGGGTACCCACCATCCTGCGCGACAGCTTTGGCGTGGACGAAACGCTTTCTACAGTGCTTGCCATCGTGCTGCCCCTGATCGCGCTCTTGGGCTTTACCTTGGCTAACTTCCTGCTTAAGAGAAAGCGCCTGCATGAAAATCACCCCGCAATCGGCATTATTCTCATGGGCGCGGCTGCCATTCCCACGCTGATTTTGCTGGGCGTGCGCGGCATGTCCTTTGTGGCAGGTCTAATCTGCCTGTGCGCGATCTCGCTGCTCATGGAGTCCTTCAACCACATCTACTCCACCATGATGCCCGCCAAGTTCGCCCGTTACGGCAAGGCGGCAACCGTTTCCGGCATCATGAACTCGCTGATCTACATAGGCAGCGCCATCTCCACTTACCTGTTCGGCTTGGTTGCCGAATGGCTGGGCTGGGGAACGACCATTTTCCTTTGGTTCTGCTTAGCTTTGGCGGGAGCTGCCATTCTGGCACTTGCCATCAAGCCCTGGAACCGCTTTATCCTGCAAGAGCGCAATGAAAGCACGCTTTGAAATTACACGTAAAGGATGCTGTTGATATGAATCAATTTTCTCACATTCTGCGCGAGCAGATCGACACCGTTTGCGCAAGGCTTTACCAAATGGGCCGCGACGACCTCGCGCTGCTCTTTACCAAGTGCTACCCCAACACCTTAGAGACCACGACCAAGCTGCTGGACGACGGCTCTGCCTTTGTCATCACGGGTGACATCCACGCCATGTGGCTGCGCGATTCCGCTGCGCAGGTGCACCACTATCTTCCCGTGGCAGCGAAAAACGAGGAGCTTGCCGACATCATTGAAAAAATGATCAAGCGTTACGCGCTCTACGTGCCCAAGGATCCTTATGCAAATGCATTCAACGAATGCGATAACGACCGCGGTCACAAAACTGACCTGACCTTCCGCTCTCCCTGGGTCTGGGAGCGCAAGTACGAGGTGGACTCGCTTTGCTCCGTGATCTTCATTGCTTATAAGTTCTGGAAGAAGACCGGCCGCACCGCTCACCTGGATGCAGACTGCAAGCATATGTTCGAGATCATTCTCGATCTTTGGGAAACCGAGCAGTACCATGCGGAAAAATCCCCTTATACCTTTGAACGTCCCAATCCCCCCAAGCCCACCGATACCCTGACGCACGACGGTCACGGCTCGCCCGTGGGATATACCGGCATGACCTGGTCGGGCTTCCGTCCCTCGGACGATGCCTGCACCTATCACTACCTCATCCCCTCGCAGATGTACGCTGTTGTGGTACTGGGCTATCTTGCAGAGATCGCGCGCGAGATCTTTGGTGACGAGGCGATGGCTCTCCGCGCAGAAAAGCTGGCTGCCGAAATTGATGCGGGCATTCAGAAGTTCGGCATTGTGGAGCATCCGAAGTACGGCAAGATGTACGCTTACGAAACCGACGGCCTTGGCAACTACAACCTCATGGACGACGCCAACGTGCCTTCCCTGCTCTCCGCCCCCTACCTTGGCTATTGCAAGGCAGACGATCCCATCTATCAAAACACCCGCCGCTTTGTGCTCTCCGAGGAGAACCCCTACTACTTCTCGGGCAGTAAGCTGCACGGCATCGGCTCTCCGCATACCGATCACGGCTACGTATGGCCCATCTCGCTTGCCTTGCAGGGCTTGACCTCGGACGATCCCGCCGAGATCGAAGAGGTGCTTGACATGATGGCACACTCTCACGCAGGCACGTACTTTATGCACGAAAGCATTGACGCCAACGACGAAAACAACTTCAGCCGCTCCTGGTTTGCCTGGGCAAACTCCATTTTCTCGGAGCTGGTGCTCAAATACGCAGGGTTTGAAATTTAATATCACATGCAAAACGGCTGTCCCGAATGCGAAACAAAACGCATTCGTGAGCGTCTGCTAAATTAGCAGTAAATTGAAATTAGGGGCTGAGTCATTCACTCAGCCCTTTTCCTGTACTATTTTGTCTATGAATTTGATTAGTTTTGCAAGAGAATGTCCGTTTTGGTGAGGGAGCGTCCGCGTGATGCACCTCATCCACCGCAACCGCGTCGCCTTCTTAGATCGGCTCCGCTGCGGTTCCCCTTCCCCAGCGGGGAAGGCTTGTTTGGCGCATCCGTCTTGATCGATCA
>JAGBXH010000144.1 GCA_017629395.1 Clostridia bacterium
GATATAATTTTTATACAGCGTGCATTCACGGGTGACGAAAGAGTCGATATCATACGTTTTCCCGTTTGATTCGTACGGCTCATAGCTCTCAAAGAGCGGGACCATATTCGTAAGAGTATTGGGATACCACGCCATGCTGTACATTTCAATCAATTGTGTACCTGCTTGCGGCAGCATTGGACACTCGTCAGACTAATAGATCTGCACAGATCCATCCGCACCCATTGTCTGACCGCCAAACGCTTCCTCATCCTTGTACGTGCTTCTTTCCATATCGGTCCTTACGTACTGATTGCCCGATAACATCTCAGAATAATAATATCTTTCCATCGAAGCAATGGCGTCGTCACCTTCTTTTTGCGCTCTGGTTTCGTAATATTGCGCATTACCGATGTAATAGAGGTTCATGTTGATAAAGAATTTGGCTTCATCCTGCAGCTGCACCTGTGCAATATACGAATGCTTTTTTCCATCCTCACGACCCATGTCAACCTTGTTGAAGATTTCATAAAAGTCAGTTCCCTGCTCACAGGTGATCTTTTCGCCTTCACTCGTTTTCAGAACGACCGAATCGACCTCTTTGCCCAAAACGATCTTTTTGGTTTTGGCAATATTCAATCCGCCGGGGTCATTGATATCGCAGGAGGCAAAGGAAAAAATAATGGATAAAATCAAAAGAGCAACGATAATTTTTTTCATACTTTTCACTCCTTTTCAGTTTCGGTACTGTCAATCCGTACCCTTGATTTATTCTTCCACAGTCACGCCCGTGATCACGGTCACGATGCAAAGTCCGCTCGGGTTATCGTTCGGCACGATGGCGAACACCACGTCCAGCGTCTGCCCCTTGTATGCTGCAAGGTCGGCACACACGCCCGAGGGGGTGCCCTCTGCGCCTTGGAATATAATATGATCGGGATGCTGCAGCACGTCGTAGCCCGTACCCGAGAAGAAGGCGTTGCCCGCGTCCGCAATGCCGCTGCCTTCTGTCAGCGTATCAAAGGAAGCGCGGTTATACAGCGTGCAATCCTGCCACGTCTTGCCGCCGTCGGCAGAGAACACGTACTTGGCAATACCGCCCTGCGCGACCGCCCAGCCCGCAATCGCAAGCTTGCCGCCGTCCACCGTCTTGCCGTTATAGGCAATGACGTCAAGTCCCTTGTTGGAATTACTGCCGCGCGAATTGTACGCGCCGTCACCGTCGCCCGTGCCGTTGATAAAGTCAACGTATGCGGTAAAGCGCACGTCCGATACTGCAAAACCGGAGGAAGCGTCTACAAAGTCAAAGAAGGAAGGCGGAGCGGAGGGGGTATCATTCCCCGTCGTGCCCTGCTCGGGTCTTTGCTCCTTTTGCTCCCAGCCTGCAAAATCCTTGTCGCAAACGATCTTGAAGGTGCGGCTGTCCTTACCGTCCATATTGAATGCAAAGGCATACGAATACGTGCCGTTGCGGTCGTAATACACCGCATAGCCGTCGTATTCATGCGCATATCCCTTGGAGTCGGGCGTATCCTTGGAGGAAAGCGTCAGCTCTACCCATTCGCCGCCGATCTTTTCATACACCACGGGAGCGGTCAGCTTGTCAAAGCCGTACACGCGCACCGCCTTGTTATCGGAGCCGCCCGAAATCGTAAATTCCGCGCTTGCACCGTTGGTGGACTTGACGCTCGGCACGAATACGTACTCCATCGCCTCACCATCCTGCACGCTCAGCTTAACGCCGTCAAGGCAGGTATTTTGGCGAATGGCTTGCACGTTGGAGTCGTCCTTGGAGGTATAGAAGCCCCAAGGGCTGATGATCAGACACAGCTTGATCTTGTCGCCCGCCTTGAGCGTGGTTGCGCCAAGATCCAGGGACAAGCTGTACTTGCCGTTCTGCCCTACAGCCACAAAGCCCGCATCGCACTTCTGCCCACCAATGGTCATATCGGAATCATACACGATCACGCCGAGATTGACGTTGTTTTTCACGAACGCTGTAGCCGTGGTATCCAGATCATACAGCGCAACGTAGGGGTTCGCGCTGCCCAGCTTGATGACCTCGGGCTCGGCAGAGGTGTTGACCGTGCCCTGTACGGGTTGGTTTTGCTCGCCCAGATAGCCGATCTTGCGGTACGTGCCCGCATAGCCCTCAAAAGAGTAGAAGGAGAAATCCTTGGCGAAATCCGCAATGCTGATATCCGCGAGCACCTCGTAATTGATCTCGTAATACGCGCGCAGCTCGTCGGTTTCGGGCAATTCTACGTGATTGTAGGAAACCTTGATGCGTCCGTCGTCCGAGATATAGTCCATCTTGACGTCGGTATAAACGGGGCCCGAGGAAATGATATCGTTGTGATAATTCTCGGTTGCCGCGTACTTGCCGTCAGCATCGGTATATTGCAGGAAATACTGGTAACCGCCGTGCGTATGCTGGGGCTGATAATCATACCCCTCGCCCTTGGGCAGCTCAAACCAGTACGGCATGGACATGGAACGGAAGTCGGGCAGCGTCCAAAGATCACGCGCACCGTACAAGGGGCTGATGCAGCTGGTTTCGGTGGTGCCGAGAGAGAGATGATAGTAAGGCCAGAAATACTGAATGGACGAGAGCTGCTTGAGCGGCAGCTGACCCCAGTTCATGTACAGATTGAGCACGGTCAGCTTGGTGATCTCGCCCGCCTTGACGGTCAAGGGGAAATACGCCTCGGAATAAGAGGGGTCGCCGGGATCGAACACGGGCTCTTCATTCTCGCCCACGAAATTCTTGTAGATCATGACGGGAATGGGCAGCAGCATATCGTTTTCATCCAGGATCAGCGCGTTCTCAGCGCAGCCGTACGTGGTGTTGGTGTACACGTACACGTTACGGTCCGTCTCTGCGCCCGTGACCGAAATGCCTGCGGTATAGTGGCGGTTCTGCTCCTTGAAGAAGGGCTCGTTAAAGCCCGTGCCGTCCATGGAGTAGCGGTATGCACCGCGCAGCGCGTCGTAGCCCACGTACTGACCGCCCGCAAAGGTGTCCAGCGGATGACGCTCGTTCTCGGCTTCGGCAAGGAACGCGTCAAACGTATGACTTTCGTCGGTGTACAGGCGGTGACCCATGTAGAAATCGTCCTTGGTGGTATACGGGTCGGCATTGATCACGCCGCCCGCAGGGCACGCGGATTGCGTTACGGTATATGTGCCGTCCGCAAGCGTGACCTCCAATTTACCGCTGTTCTCGTGCGGCAGCAGGATAAAGCCCAGCACGCCCGCGCCCTTGATGTCAAAGCCCACGTACTCACAAGTGTCAAAATCCACGCCGTCAAGCGAGGTGTGCGTGCCGCCCGCGTCCTTGATGATCAGCTTATCCACGGTATCTGCGGCAATGCGCGTGATCATGCCAAGGCTTGCAATATCCTTGACGGGCTCGGTGGCAACAAAGTGCAGCACCTGATTGAGCTTATCGGAATAGGTATGGAAGGTTCTGTCCAAGAGCAGCGCGGGCGCGGACTCGTCCAGCTTGATCGCCTTGATATCCTTGATCTGCACGGTGTCCCCTGCCCCGCCTACGTCAAAGCGCAGGGAGGAAACCTTGCCCGTATAATCGGTCGCATTGCTCAGCACCAACGTATAAGTGACCCATTCGTCGTTGCCCGGCAGCTCAAAGCGCACCATTTGCTGCGGATTATGTCCGGTTGCGCTGCCTGCAATAAAGTACAGCTCACCCGCGGTTGCCGTGGTCTTAATGGAAAACTGCACGGCGTTATAGTCACAGGCTTGATAGAAAAGTCCCTTCTTGTTGCCCTGGACGGTGTAGGCATACGGGTCAACACCGTTGACGGCATAGGAGATCACACCGTCCTTGACGGTCAGATCTTCAACGTCGTGCCCCTTGACGTTTGCCTTGGTAATGGAAAACGCCATTTCGTCCTGCACGTCCGCGCCGCCCATGAAATTCTGCCCCATGACGTGCGCGTCATAGTAATAGTAACCCATACGGTAGACGTTGGTGTGGGGCGCGGCGATCGACTCGGAGGCAAGATAGCTTCTGCCGTCCGTCATGTTCACGAAAACGTCCATGGTGTTTTCCAGATACACGCCGCCCTGCGTGTTCTGCAAGGACGTGACCTGCATGGGCGCAACGGTGGAGATGCCATACTCCAAGCGCATGTTTTGGTTTTGGATGCGATAAACGCTGCGCGCGGGATTTGCATAGTATGCCTGCACGCCGTCGGCAAGACGGTTGGAGAGCATAATGGTATCGGCATAAGGCCCCGTGAGAACAGGCTCAACGTAGTCGGGGTCGCCCGACTCGGGCGCAGAGGTATCACTCTCGGTGGCTGCCTCGGTGTCCGTACCGAGCGTGTCGGTAGGATCTTCATCGGGCAAAGGGTTCTGTTTGCAGGCTGTCATGCAAGTGCCTGACAGGATCACACCGCAAAGCATAAAGAGTAATGCGCGTTTGAAATTTTTCATAGTGTCGTTTCCTTTCTTGGATTTGGAAGCGTTTCTTACCTATATTCTACATGAAACCCCGCCCCCGTGTCAATTCTCAAACGGATATTTTGCAAAAATCGGCAATATTGCCAAAAATGCAGATAATTTTTTGGAATGCAAAATAATCATAAATTTTTTTGAATTTTTTTCAAAAAGGTCTTGCAAAATCAAAATGAATGTGTTATAATACACGTTGTGCACAGGGGTATAGCTCAGTTGGTAGAGTACTGGTCTCCAAAACCAAGGGTCGTGGGTTCGAGTCCTTCTGCCCCTGCCAAGAAAAAAGCCATTCGCGTAAGCGGATGGCTTTTTTCAGTGAAATTTGCCCTTCGGGCAAGTGAAATAGCTTCGCTGTGAAATATTTGCTCCGCAAATGTGAAATATTCGCTGGCGCGAATGTGGGCAAATTTCATTTCACATCGACCAAAGCCGTAGGCGGCGGGAGATATTTCACAATTTCCGCAAGGAAATTATTTCACATTCGGCAACGCCGAATATTTCACTTGAAAAAGTAATGAATTTATGATATAATAACAGCAGAAAGGCGGTGTTACTATGGCAGATTCAAAGCTTCGAGACCTATCCACAGACTTTGCGGTTAAAGTCATTAAAATATGTGACGGCATAAAAGGTCACTACTCTCTCGTAAATCAGCTGGAGCGTTCCTCTACCTCCATAGGCGCAAATATTCACGAAGCGAATTACGCACACAGTAAAGCTGACTTTATTGCCAAATTTCAAATTGCGCTGAAAGAGTGCTATGAAACGGAATATTGGCTTGAATTGTTTGTAAAATCCGAATTGCTTGACCGCGAGATTGCAAAAGAGTTATACAATCAGTGTGGAACGATCCGCAGAATGCTAATCGCCTCCATCAACACGGCGAAGGAGAACGCGAAATGAACAACACAAAGTGGAACGAAATAGGTCATAAGTTTTGGGATATAGAGTGTAGCGAGGATATTCTTGTTGAGTGGGATGTCAAGTTTATCAATTACGACTACATAGAAAATTACGAATGTACTTGGTCACATTTTGGATCTGACATGGTTGACCATAAGCAGATTGAATGGCTTAAAATTCGATTGACACCCGAAAACAGGAAGAAAGTAATTGAGGTTCTAAAGGATGTTCACGTTCCGGGTGAACTGACTAAGGATGCAGCCTTCGTGTATGGTTATCGCACAGATGTGGATTACATAAAATAGCATACATAGATCTGTTTGCGCGCATGGAGCAGCACCCCGGAAGATAGCGGTCGCGTGCAACTCCCATCATCGCCAAGGGATAAGGCTACCCACCGACCGAAAATTATGGATCGATTTCGAAAAAACTTGCGGTATGGATCGATTTTGTAAGGGTATGCCAAAAAATCCAAGTCGAAAGACTTGGATTTTTTCATTTGTGCCGCAGGCACAACATCATTTGCGTGGCACACGCAACATCATTTGAGCGTCAGCTCAACATCATTGCCGCCCCACGCGGCACAAATGAACGATGTTGCACTCCGTGCAAATGAAGTGGGCTTGCGCCCAATGATGTTACGGCTACGCCGTAAATGAAGTTGCGCTTCGCGTAAACGGAATGAAACCGTTTGCTTGGTGCGCTGAAATGTAGTTGCTTTTTGACCGAAAGTGTGATATAATAAAGGCAGAAAGGCGGTGATATCGTGAGAGAAGATATGAAGGATAAGCGAATAGAGAAAATTAAACAGCATTATACTATAATCTTGAATAACAAGAGCTATAAGGTTTTAAAACACAAAATTGATAGTGAAAAATCCTTATTAACTATAAAAACCAAGGTTTTTGGACAAAACTTTCCTCATGGTGAAAACATTTCGTTTGCAACTGCGGAAGATAGCGATTCAACATTTATCGTGGCATGGAAAGGCATGTGGAAAGATGAAAAGGTGGAGCATTGGGAGTATAAAATTATTACATAGATTCGTTTACGGGCATGGAGCAGCACCCCAGAAGATAGCGGTCAAGTGCAACTCCCATCATCGCCAAGGGGTAAGTCTATCCACCGACCGAAAATCACGGATCGATTTTGTAAGGGTATGCCAAAAAAGATAAGGGAACGCAATCGCGTTCCCTTATCTTTTTTGGCAGGGGCTTTTGATGAAGGGCTCAAAGGAGGCGGCGCAATCTTTGATAATTTGCTTGAAATCCTTACACATCTGTGCTATAATAAAGCAAATTCACGACAGACGAAAGGATCGATACGTTGTATGGATACTAAAATGACGAGTGCAAGCAAAATCAGCGCCAAAACCATCATCATTTGCATTGTTGCATGCGTATTGCTGATTGCATTGAGCGGCGGTGCGGGGTATATGATCGGCGCAAGACCCGATGCGACGCCCGAAGAAACACCCGACACAACGCCCGACACGCCCGAGCAGACACAGCCTGCGGGATATGCGGCAAACCCCGCCTACGAATACATGGTGGCATCCGCCGCATGGCAGATGAGCGCGGAAGCGCACGCGCTGATGATGCAGGGCTTTTATCTGGCGCAGAAAAACGTTGATGACATGGCAAGCCTTGCCAACCTCGAGCAGGACGGCTACCGCTGGGTGGAGATAGACGGAGAGAAAAAGCTCTACCGTAACGACAAGAGAGTTTGCGTGGTTTGCGACATTGACGACACCTTGGTGGACGGCGTGCACTACACGGCAAACATTCTGGGCAAGGACGGCGAATGGACCAACAAGGCATTCACGGACTTTGTGCAAAGCAAGGGCTGCACCGCTCTGCCCGGAGCTGTCGATTTTGTCAATCATTGCAAGCAAAACGGCGTTGCCGTATTCTACGTGACCAATCGTTACGATCAGGGCTACAAGCTCTCCGAGAGCGGATATGCGGGTCAGACCGGCTACGTCAAGGCAGACGGCACGGTGATCGGCTCTTCGACCTTTGACGTTTTTGGCAAGACCATGTATGACATCACCATGGCATCCATGGATTTACTGGGCTTCCCCACCAACGACCCCAACGCGGCAAATTACTGGGAGGATGCGATCCTGCTGGTCAACGACACCAAGCTCAACGGCTCCAGCAAGCAGGCGATCCGCGACACCATTGCCGGGGGCGGCACGCTGAACACGGGTGAGCGCACGCAGGAATCGAACGCCTACCCCGCAACCGTGGACGTTTCCTCTCACCACGTTGCCATGCTGCTGGGTGACGACCTCAATGACATCAGCCAGATCTTCAGCGATTGCGCCAACGCAGTTGACCGCGTTGCCCTGACGATTGAGCATATGGAAAATTGGGGCTCTGAGTGGATCGTGTTCCCCAACGCTGTCTACGGCAGTGCGGCAAACTTTGCGGGAGCATACGGGTATGCCGAGCTGTTTGACAAGTTTGACTATACAATCAAGGACAACGGCGCTTGGGATATGTATCAGTAATGCGCGCTTGCGCAAACCAAGAAAGGTGGTAATCACATGGCATTTTTACATTGCGACAGCGATGAAAACCTGTTCACGCTACACGATTGCATCACAGATCGCGTTTGTTTTCAAGACAAGCAGCTAAGCTTTGCATTCCCCGACGGTTTTTGGGTGCTGCCCGATCATTCCGAGGGCATACCCGACAAGGCGGTGCGGACGGATGCCTCCAAGGTGGAATACACCCTGATAGACGACGAATACGACGTGACCATATACGTATTTGAAAAGTCTCTTTTCGGACAAATTGTGCGCAAGGAATGGAGCATTGGGGATCTCGTGGACAAGATCAACAGCGGCAAATGCAAGCTGGAATTTTTGTACCGATACAATCAAGGCGAGCACAACGCCGTATGGAGGTGCAATTTGCGCGTGAATAAA
>JAGBXH010000145.1 GCA_017629395.1 Clostridia bacterium
GATCGTTGCAGGCAGCAGCGCGATGATAACGTCCAGCATAACGCGCTGCGTCGTGCGTCCGCTATGAATATGAGGAGAAGCGGAAAGTGTGAGTTGCTTACCCATTACTTATTTCCCTCCTTTGCCTTTTGCTCTCTTAAGAATGCCTTGGCAAGCTTATTGGTCTGTACCAAGGGACGGTTTGCAGGACATACAAAGCTGCAGCAGCCGCATTCCATGCAGGTGTTCAGCGAAAGCTCCTCCAGCTTGACAGCGTCCTTGCGGTCATATGCCTTTGCGATCTCCGCGGGAGCAAGACCGAAGGGGCAGGTGTTGGTGCAAGAGCCGCAACGAATGCAAGGCGTGGTTGCGGGCAGCTTGGTTTCCTTGGCGGTCAGCGCAAGGATGGCGTTGGTGTTCTTCATAATGGGAGCCGAGGTGTCGGGTACCGTCACACCCATCATGGGGCCGCCGTAGATCACCTTGGAGGGCTCACAGGTCAAACCGCCGCAAGCCTCGAACACGTCCGCCATGGACATACCCACGGGCACGATAACGTTCTGCGGGTTCTTGACGGCACCGCCGTCCACGGTCACGCACTTCTTGACCAAGGGCATACCCGTAGCAAGATACGAGCCGATTGCCGCAAGCGTGGTGCAGTTGAGTACCACGCAGCCCACGTCGATGGGCAGCTTGCCGGTGGGCACGACCTTACCGGTGGTGTGGTAGATCAGCACCTTTTCGCCGCCCTGCGGATACTTGGCGGGCAGCACCTTGACGTCCACCTTGCAGCCTTGGCAGGTGTCCTTCATGAGCTGCATCATGGACTTGATGGCTGCCTTTTTGTTGCTTTCAATACCAATGACGATATGCTTGATGCCCATGTAGGTCTTGAATGCCTCAATGGCAGTCTTCATATCCTCGGTACGGGTCAGCATGGTATAGGTGTCACTGGTAACGTAGGGCTCGCACTCAGCGCAGTTGATAACCAGCTGCTCAATTCTTGCAGGGTCAACGTTGAGCTTGACGTGCGTGGGGAATCCTGCGCCGCCAAGGCCGACGACGCCTGCGTTCTTAATCGCTTCAATCAAAGAGTCTTTGGAGTCAACAACAGGAGGAGTCAGAGATTCGTCGGGGATCATTTCACCGTCCGATTCGATCACGATGGCGGGTACGGTGCTGCCTGCGGAAGTCAGATAATCCGCGATCTTGACGACCTTACCCGAAACAGATGCGTGCATGGGTACCGAAACCGTACCGCCCGCTTGGGCGATCAGCGTGCCGACCTTGACGAGGTCACCAACCTTGACGCAGGGCTTTGCGGGTGCGCCGATGTGCATAGACATGGGAATGGTCACAGTCTTGGGCGGATCGACGTAGACGGCAGACGAGTTAGCGGTATTTTTTCTGTGGGGTACGTGTACCCCGTGAAGAGAAAAAGCCATTTTGTCTGTTACCTTTCTTTTAATCTTTGCATGCCCGCCGTTTGACGGCAGCGCATGCTTATACAGAATATATTATACTGTATTTTTTCCGCTTTGTCAATGACTTTACTCGCATTATACAGCAAAATGATAACATTGTAACATTTTTCTACATTTTCCACTCCCCTGTTGACAAACCCAAGGCACTGTACGATGCCATCATAGAAAAGGCACCCATACTCGGGTGCCTTTTCTTATACCTGTTTTGTTATTTTTCTCCCCAAAGTGCAACGACTGTGCCGTCCGCTCGCAGGATCACGTCATATGCGCCACCCATCATAAACGGAGTCAGGTGAAACGTTCGCACGTAATATACGTCATTTTGTGCATCGTACTTTACAGAACAGCCCATCCACTCAAGCAGCGAACCTTCGGAATACGCCTCATAATGTTCGGCAATAACGTTTTTCCCAATTTTGGCTGCTTCTCTCCAGCCATCAATCTCTCCGTACGTTTGATCTCCTTGAAATGCGAAATTCTCAATTTCCCATGCAAATTCATCAAGCGAAAATTCGCCTGTATTCATAGGAGCGGTCGCGATCAAATATGCCGAAAGGAATAACGCAATTAACACAAGAACAAGAATTGCCAATACAATCCATACTTTTTTCATAACACATCTCCTTTCTATGATAAGTGATAAGGGTATTGTATCATAAAAGGATAATATTGTCAAGTCAGGATCATCTCCCCTACAAACAAACGGTGCTCTCCCCTCTTGCCTTACAAAAAAGCCCCTGCGCCCCTTTACAAATCCCTTTGGATATGCTACAATAAAGTCAATATTGATCAAAAACGGGAGGCATGCATGCTTCTGACCAAAGATAAGGACTTTTACCGCTCGTTCTGGCGGCTGTTTTTCATGATCGTGCTGCAAAACGCGATCGTGCTCAGCGTCAACTTAGCGGACA
>JAGBXH010000146.1 GCA_017629395.1 Clostridia bacterium
AATCGACCCAGTTGCCGCCTTCAAGCACCTGAATAGTGGGCTTGGTGAAGGAATCAAAGCCGTAAACGCGTACCGCGTAAATGGTAGAGCCGCCACCGCTGACGGTAACTTCTGCGGTGTTATTCTGTGCCATCACGGTAGGCAGATAAGCGTCTGCGATTACAGTACCAACGCTTGCCTCGGTCTTGATAGGCGAGAGAACCGAATCCTCTCTGACGCCCAGCACGTTGGAATCATCCTTGCTTTCGGGGGAGCCCCAAGGCAGCAGGATCATATCAATGCGAACCCTATCACCTGCACGCAGGGTCACGTCACCAAGGTCAGCGGTCAGGGTTGCAAGGTTGACCTCGCCGTCATAGCTTTCCTTGAGTACCAGGTTGCCGTCGTAGGTCTTGCCGCCAATGATCATTGCGTAATCCTTGATGACGACAGCCATATTGACAGAATCTATTATATTATGCTTGGGATCGGAGTCAGCGTAGTAATCAAAGTATGCGCCCTCTTTGCCGAGCTTATAATAGTTCGTGTGCTCACTCAGATCAAGATCTACAGTCTGGGGTTGGTTGTTTTCGTCCAGATAACCGAGCTTCTTATATACGATCGCGCGTCCGTCCATGGAGAAGAACGAGAAGTTATTGACGAAATCCTTGATTTCAAGATCCTCCAGTACGGTCAAATCCAGCGTATAGTAGGTTCTGGTTTCATCCGACTGTGCCATCTCCACCTGTCTGTAATCGACCTGGATCTTGCCGTCGTCGGAAAGATAGCTCATGTCAATATCCACGTAAACGGGACCGGAAGAGGAGATATCTGCGGTCTGCGATTCGGAACCGTAGAAATCACCCTTTGCATCGGTGTACTGCAGCCAGTACAGTCTGCCCGCACTGGTGTGCTGCGGCTGAGAGTTCCACATAGGTGCGGACATTGCGCGGAAATCGGGCAGCGTCCAGTAATCCTTGCCGTATACGTAGTAGGGAGCTATGCAGTTGGTTTCGGTAACACCGCAGGAAAGGTGATAGTACGGTGCAATAAACTGAATGGACGACAGCTGCTTGAGCGGCACGTTACCCCAATTCTGATACAGATTGACCGATTTGAAGTGCTTGGTCTGGTTCTTGTCTACGGTAATGGGGAAGATCGCATAGCCGTAGTGCATATCCTCGGGGTCAAAGAGCTTTTCCTCATATTCACCCTTGAAGTTTTTGCATACTTCTACGTTGATGGGCAGCAGAGCATCGTTTCCGTCCAGTACAACGCTGCACTCCAGCGCACCGGACGTGGTCGTATGTGCGAATACGTAAATATTGCGGTCGTAGTCGTCACCGTTGATCTCTGTATCTACGATGAATTGCCATTGAGGATCTTTGTAATAAGCGGGATTGAAATCGGTGCCGTTGAGTGTATAGGTGTAGCAGCCGATCAGGCTGTTATAGCCTGCAAACTTAGCATTGTCGCGCTGGGTTACGATCTTGACGTCGGTCAGCGGATTGCGCTCGATATAAGCCTGACGCTCCAGTTCGTCAAAGGAGTGGCTCTCGTCTGTATAAATACGGTGACCGATGGAATAACTTTCGTGAGATTTAAAGGAGGTCGATGCAGGGGTATAGGTCTGTGTGATCACGTAATAGCCGTCCTCAAGCGTGACGTTTACGTCACCCACGTATTTGCTTTCTGCAGGGAAGATGTAACCGAATACGCCTGCGTCGGTAATATCAAAGCCGACGTAAGCAACGCTTGCTGCATCAATACCGTCAATCGTGGTGTGCTTGCCGTTCTTGTCTGCAATAACGAGAGCAGATACACGGCTTGCTTCGATCTTGGTCTGTGCGCCAAAGCCCGCAAATCCCTTGGTATCTCCGTCTGCTACCACGCGGATCTGCTCGTGCATCTTATCACCGTATACGTGATAGTTGCGGTCGAGCTTCATGTTGGTTGATGAAGTCGTG
>JAGBXH010000147.1 GCA_017629395.1 Clostridia bacterium
ATTCCCGCATCAGTCAAGGGATGCTTAGTCATTTGCATAATTACTTTGTATGGAACGGTTGCAATATGTGCTCCTGCTTTGGCAGAATCCGTCACATCCTGCGGGCCACGAATGGATGCTGCAATAATTTCAGTGCTTATAGTCTATCATCTTCAGACGCTTATTCCGTCTTCTTGTCCTCCATACCCAACATATCGGCAAGCGTGCGGCGACCTGTTTCCATATCCGCATAATACTTTGCAAAGAAAGTTTCGCTATCCTCACTGGTTGGGCTTGCGCGCAAGGAGCCCGCATACTTTTTCAATAGTCCAATACATTCTCCGTCCGCAAACAGCATATGCTCCAAAAGATTGATATTGAAGATTTTGAGTGCCTGCTCAACTGTGTGGGTAAATTCGCGGTCGGGTGCGGTTGCCACGGCAAAGCCGTTCGGATGGTTGTGCGCGATCAAAACACTCGCTGCACGCTTGCGCACCGCTCTTTCCGCAATCGCACGTGCATGGGGATACGCTTCGTTGACCGTACCCTCGCAAGCAAGATAAAAATCGATCAGATGCAAGCCGTTATCAAACATCATCACGTACACGCGCTCCACGTCCGCACCAATATAATATGGTTCAACGTAGCGGCGCGCTTTATCAAAGGTATCAAACACAGCAGAACGAGGCCTGTTTTCCAAGGCACAGCGGCGCACCAGCTCGCCCACAATCCCTAACATGATCGCACTCTTGATTCCCACGCCCTCTGTGGTGCACAGATCATCCGTGTTTGCAAACAAAACACCCTCCAGCCCTGAATGCTCTTCGAGGAGCGCATGTGCCGTGCCGTTGGTATCTCCGCGCGGGATGGATTGGTACAACAGCATTTCCAAGAGCTCATGCGTGGAAAAGGCGTCCGCGCCTTGCTGCAAATAACGCTGTCTCATTCTTTCGCGGTGATTTTCGTGAAGATTCTTACTCATAAGGACTCCTTCTGATATTATCATAGGTATATTATAACAAATTTCAGACGCGATTGCAAGGGGTCACTCAGAAATATATCTATTGACAAAATCCCTTGACTCGGCTATAATTAAGTTAATGTAACGCATCAAACGGAGGTACCCGACATGAAACACGCAACACTGCTGACAAAGCTGCTTTGCCTTACGGCAGCCCTTGTGCTTTGCCTGCCGCTGCTTGCCGCCTGCAACGAGAGCGGCACGGACACAGACACCACGGCAGAGTCAACAGCTGAGCTCACAGCCGAGCCAACCGAAGAGCAAACGACCGAGCCGGATACCGAGGACATCACTGTGGCAGAAACCGAGCCTGCTACGGAAACGGAACCCGAAACAGAATCAAAGACCGAGCCGGAAACAGAGTCCGAAACCGAGCCCACTCCCGAGCCCACGCTTCTGACCTCACTTTCCTTCTCTATGCTCCCTGCAGACGTCAAGCTTTCGGATTATCTGTTCCAGGCACACCAATGCAAGGCATCCTTGGAGCAGCACGACCAGGACGGGCAGTTGCTTATGCTGACCACGTCCTCTATCTCCAATCCCAACACCAGCGACCCTTATATCTATTTCAGGCACGCCAAGCTGGTCGAGGATCTTGGATATAAGGCTGTCGACACACGCGAATACCCCTACTTAGTGCTCAAAATTCGCGCCAAGGGCTTGACCGGCGGCATTTTCTCCTTCTATGGCTACAGCACCAAAACGCCCTCGGGCACGGGTGTAACGGGCCAAGTAGATTACCGCCTACAGCGCACCGAAGAGTCACAATACCTTTGGATCGACCTTTCCAAGTACAATAAAAACCTCTCCTTGTTCCGCTTTGACATGGAAAACATGGCTGCCGCAAACGGTGAGGCGCTGTACCTTGAGGAAATGACCTTCTTTGCCGACAAGGAAGCATCCCTTGCCTACAAGCCCACCAAGACCTACCCCATCACGGAGCAGACCGCCGATGATTACAAGATCAAGGTCATGTCCTTCAACGTGCAGGTGGAAAGCGGCTCCAAGGTGCGCGCCGACATCCGCGCCGACATGCTCTACGATCTTTTGGACGAATATATGCCCGATTCGATCGGCTTGCAAGAGGTGACTCCGCTTTGGGACGGCATGATGAAAAACTTCATCTTTAATGACAGCTACGCCTGCGTGGGTGAGCAAAGAGCTCCCGGGCAGGAGGCGTCCCTCATTTACTACCGTACAGACAAATTTGAGCTTGTGGACAGCGGCACGTTCTGGCTTTCCGATACCCCCGAGGTGGCAGGCTCGAAATTCGAGGAGAGCTTGTACATTCGTATCTGCACCTGGGCGCATCTGCGCGACCGCGTCACGGGTAAGGAATACGTACACGTCAACACGCACCTTGACAATCTGGGCAGCAGCGACGGCAGAGCCCTGCGCACCAAGCAGATCACCGTGATCTTGCGCTTCATTCAACGCTTTGGCGACACGCCCATGGTCATGACGGGCGACCTCAACCAAGCGGCGGTCAACAGCGAGAACAAGCAATATGCCGTTTACAAGACGCTGACCGGTGCAAAGGCATTTGAGCTGGCGGACGGCACCAAAGCCTACTCCCCCTTCTCCAATGCGCGCTATGACGCTCCCGATAATATGCCCGAGGGTTTCTGTGCAAGCATGACCGCTTCACACGATCCAAACGGAAGCAAATACAATCCCGCAAAAGAGCCTATCGATTACGTGCTCTATACCGCCTCTTCCCTGACCGCGCTTTCCTATAAGCTCCGCCTTTACGACCGCTGCGGCATGTACCTCTCGGATCACCTGCCCGTGATCAGCGAGATCAAGTTTGCTCCCTCACCCGTAACAGAATAAATTTTCGGAGGCATTTATGAAACCGAACAAATCATTATTAGCGATCCTTATGATCATAACACTCCTGCTCGGTATACTTGCAGGATGCAACAAAACGCCCGAAGGCACCGATACCGACACTATCACCGACACCGACACCGAAGCAGCTACGCAATCCGTTACCATAGATGCAAGCGATAACGGTGCAACCGTCACGACGCCAAGCGGCTTTGGCTACACCGCAGGCGGCTACGATACCGTAGGAGAGCGCACGTTCTCCTTTACCAAGGGGCTGACCATAGACCTTGGCGACCAATTTGCAGGTGAATTCAACCGCTTCACCATCAAATATTTTGCCTCCGCTCCCATGAAGATCACGCTGACCTATACCGAAAAGGGCGAGCTCTTAGCAGACGTGTTCTACCTTGAAGCGGGAGAGAAGGAATTTTCCGCTGTCAATCCCA
>JAGBXH010000148.1 GCA_017629395.1 Clostridia bacterium
AGGGAGGCAGGTACATGTCACTTTCCAAGCGTGCGGTCTGACGCGCGAGTCTGTCGGCAAGTGTGCCGCCGTGGCGCACGTTTTGAGCATTTGCGAATTGCAAAACCGAATTTTTCATGGAAATTCTCCTTGTATTATATAGATAATGGGGGTTCGGGCGATTCGTGAATCGCCCCTACGATACGGGAGTGCGGGCGATTCGTGAATCGCCCCTACTGGTTATTAAATGAATTGAACAATTTCCCAAGGCGTATGCGCGATATGCGTAGCGCCCGCGCTTTGCAGCTCGTCCTCGCTGCCGTACCCGAAGGTCACGCCGATGGTATCCATGCCGTGCGCCTTGCCGCCGAGAACGTCGTGCTCACGGTCACCGATCATAACGCAATCGCGCACGTCGGGATTGCCGAGCAGCATGAGTGCACGCTCCACGACCGCGGCTTTTTTGGTGCGCGAGCCGTCCATTTCGCTGCCCGCGACCGCGTCAAAGTATTCAATCAAGTGAAAATGCTCTAAAATCTGCTTTGCATAGATCTCGGGCTTGGAGGTGGCAAGGCTGATCATCACACCGCTTGCCTTCAGCGCAGCAAGGCAGTCCCCGATCCCCTCGTATACCTTATTTTCAAAAATACCCTTGACCGCGTAATACTCGCGGTAGGCATCCACGCAGCGAAAGGCATCCTCGCGCGAAAAGCCGTAATATACCTCAAAGGATTCGTGCAGAGGGGGACCGATAAAGCAGTACAGCTCGCGGCGGTTTTCAACCGTAATGCCGAACTTGGCAAGCGCATACTGCACCGAGCGCGTAATGCCCTCTCCCGGGTCGGTCAGCGTGCCGTCCAGGTCAAAAAGTGCGTATCTGTAGCTGCTCATACACCCGTCTCCTGTGCTTTTTTCCACTCTATAAATTCTTCGTACGTGCCGGGACGGTCGCACCAAGTGCCGTCTTCGCGGATCTCAATGATGCGATTTGCCACGGTATTGACCAGTTCATAGTCGTGAGAACTAAACAATACGTTACATTTGAAATCAACAAGCCCATCATTGACCGCAGAAATCGACTCCAGATCCAGGTGGTCGGTGGGTTGATCCACAACCAGGCAGTTAGAGCCGAACATCATCATGCGCGAATACATGCATCTTGCCTTCTCACCGCCCGAGAGCACCTCTACACTCTTGTAGACCGCATCCCCCGAGAACAGCATTCTGCCAAGGAAGCCGCGCAGATAGCTCTCGGTCTGATCCTTGGAGTACTGACGCATCCAGTCCAGAATGTTCTCCTTGTGCCCGTTAAAGTACGCACCGTTATCGTGCGGATAGTAGGAGGTCGTAATGCTGACGCCCCACTTGAAGGAGCCGCCGTCTGCCTCTTCCTCCTCCATGAGCACGCGGAACAGCGAGGTGATCGCCATCTCGTTGCCCACGAACGCGATCTTATCGCCCTTGCCCACCATAAAGGAAAGATCCTTGAACAGCACCTGACCGTTCTGACTCTTGGTCAGCTCCTTGACGCTGAGGATATCCTTGCCCGGCTCGCGGTCGGGCGTAAAGCCGATAAAGGGATAGCGACGCGAGGAAACGGGCAGCTCGTAGACGGTCAGCTTATCCAGCAGCTTGCGGCGCGAGGTTGCCTGGCGCGACTTGGACTTGTTTGCCGAGAAGCGCGAGATAAAGGCTTGCAGCTCGGCGATCTTTTCCTCGGCGCGCTTGTTCTGCGCCTTGATCATCTTTTGCATAAGCTGCGAGGATTCGTACCAGAACTCGTAGTTACCCACGAACATGCGGATAGCACCGTAGTCGATGTCCACAATGTTGGTGCACACGTCGTTCAAGAAGTGACGGTCGTGCGAGACCACCAGCACCGTGCCGAAGTAGTCGGCAAGGAAATCCTCCAGCCACATCACGGCATCCAGGTCAAGACCGTTGGTCGGCTCGTCCAGCAGAATGATA
>JAGBXH010000149.1 GCA_017629395.1 Clostridia bacterium
AGTATGGTTCGCTTGTCGTGCGCGTGTCGGGGTTCTCCGCGTTGTACGTCACGCTTTCAAGAGAAGTGCAGGAGGATATCCTGCGCCGCACGCAGCAGGGGTGAGAGATGTGCGTGATTAACGTATCCGATATTCAGCATTTTTCCACGGGGGACGGCCCCGGCATTCGCACCACGGTGTTTCTCAAGGGGTGCAATTTGCGCTGTCCGTGGTGTCATAACCCCGAAACCATTTCCGCAGCACCCCAGACCCTGACGTTTGCACAAGCCAATCGCACGCAGACCTACGGTCATGCCATGACTGCACAGCAGGTGCTTGCGCAGGTGATGGAGGATGAGGATTTTTATCGCGCAAGCGGTGGCGGTGTGACCTTTAGCGGCGGCGAGCCGCTATTGCAAGCAGAAGGCGTGGCAGAGGTTGCAATAGCGCTTGGCGCGCAAGGTATCTCGGTCGTGGTGGACACGGCGGGATGCGTGCCGTGGGAGAGCTTTGCAGCCGTGCTGGACGTTACTGATCTGTTCTATTTTGATTATAAGACCCCGTATCCCGATGCCTATCGGGAGGTGGTCGGCGGTGACTACGCTTTGATTTACGGCAACCTTTGCAAGCTGATTGCAAGCGGTGCGCACGTGCACGTGCGCGTGCCTTTGATCCCCGGTGTCAATACCGATGCCCAAGCGTGCGCCAAGGCGTGCGAGCAGCTGCGTGCTGCAGGCGTGCAATACGTGGATCTCTTGCCCTTTCACCGCATGGGTACAGGCAAATATGAGGCGTTGGGAAAAGCGTACGCGTATGCCGGCGTGCAGCCGCTCTCTTTCGAGGAGACCAGCCAAATTGCAAGCATATATCGACAATATTTTGAAATAAGCATTGAGTAGGAGAGCTATGATGAAAGTAAAAGCAGCAGTATTTGTAGGACCTCACAAGCCTTTTGAGGTCAGAGAATTTGAAGTAACCGAAACCCCCGCAGGCTATGGCAGATGCACGCTGATCGCCAGCGGCATTTGCGGTACGGATCTGCACTTTGTGCGCGGCACGCTGGACGTTGTCCCCGAGAGCATTGTTGGGCATGAATTCGTCGGCAGGCTGGTGGATTGCAACGCCGACGAGGCAGCTGCCTTTGGACTTTGCGTGGGCGATAACGTCATTGCGGACATTGCCGTTCCGTGCGGTGAGTGCTTGCTTTGCAAGAGCGGTGACGATGCCAACTGCGTCAATATGAAGTGCACAAACGAGGTAAGCGTCCAACAGGCTCCCTACCTCTGGGGCGGCTATACCGAGGTCAATTATACGCCTCTTTCCAATCTGGTCAAGATCCCCGAGGAGCTGGATCCCGCCATGGTTGCCACCTTTGCATGCCCCGGCCCTACCGCCATTCATGCCTTCCGCCTTGCAGGTCAAGCAGGCGTCAAGCTGCATAAGGATATGGTTGCCGTGGTGCAGGGTCTTGGACCCGTGGGCTGCTTTGCCGTGCTGTATCTCAAGGCAATGGGTGTGGGCAAGGTATACGCCATCACGGCAGGCGACAACGCGCAAAGGGAATCGCTTGCACTTGCGCTGGGCGCGGATGAGGTGCTCAACCTGACGCGCGACGGTAAGGATGCCGTTACAAAGAAGCTGCAATCTGAAAATAACGGTCTTGGTGTGGATGTTTGCTTTGAAGCATCCGGTGCGCCCGCAGCGGTGGCACAGGGCATGGATGTGCTGCGCAACCGCGGTGTATATCTCATCCCCGGTCAGTACAGCAACAGCGGCGGCATTGAGATCCAACCGCAGATCATCACCTTCAAGGCATTGCACATCATTGGCTCGTCGCAGTACTCCATGGTGGACGTCAAGGACTATCTGACCTTCCTTTGCGCGCACCCCGAGTGCCATGATACCATTGTGTCGCTGGGCAGCCGCTATGCGGTGGCAGACGTCAACAAGGCAATTGACGATGCCATGTCGGGCAACAACGTCAAAACGCTGTTGGTCAAGGAGTAAGGTGCATTTATGGAGCATAAAATTTTTGCAAGATA
>JAGBXH010000150.1 GCA_017629395.1 Clostridia bacterium
CATCTTGCGATCAAGCCAAGGACGGCAAAAGTGCCTATGAGATCGCTGTGGAGCACGGCTTTGTGGGCGACGAGCAGGCTTGGCTGGATAGCTTGAAGGGAGAGCAGGGGGCACAGGGTGAGCCGGGTAAAAACGGCACCAACGGCGCACACGGCGCGCAGGGCAAGGACGGTGCAGACGGAGCACCGGGCAAGGATGGCGCCGATGGTAAAGACGGTGAGGACGGCACACCGGGCACACCTGGCAAAAGCGCTTATGAGATTGCCGTGGAGTACGGATATAAGGGCACGGAGCAGGAGTGGATCGCGCAGTTTTCGGGGACGGTCGGCAAGGACGGCATCGTCAGCGCATTTGTGGATGCAAAATATCACTTGATCTTGGTTCGTGCGGACGGCACGCAGATCGACGCGGGCTACGTGGGCACGGTCGTGACTCCCGAGGGCTCGCAGGTGCTGGGCGAGGATGAGGACGGATATCTGATCGTGGACGAATGGGTGTGCACGACGGGCAATCTCAATTTGCGTTCGACTCCCGAGGTCATGGCGGATTGGAGCAACGTCGTCAAAACGCTGGCAGCGGGCGAGCAGATCGCGCGCGTGGGAATTGATCCCGAGGGCGGTTGGAGTAAGGTGATCTGGGACGGCAAGGTTTGTTATGCCTCGTCGAAGTATCTGCAGCTGCAGCAATCCGAAAGCATTCGGGTAAATTTGGCGGATCGCTATCTGCTTACGGTTGGTGAGCAATTTTGGTTTTATCATGATCAGCTGACGGGCAGCTTGCCTTATGGCATGCACGTGTCATATCAGACAGAGGGCGGATGCTCCTATGTGATGACCGATCGGGGCATTGGCGTGACACCGGGGGCGGCAGGCACGTTTGCAATGACTGTTACGGTAGGGCAAACGGTGAATGGCACGTATAGCGTTGTATATCAAAAGACAACGCAGCTGGTGGCGGTAGAGAAGCAGGAGCTGGCGCTTTGCGGCATTGTGATCGGTGACAGCCGCGTCAGTGACGGAACGATGGTCAACGTCCTGCGGGCAACCTTTGGGGACGCATTGACGCTGCTTGGAACAAGACAAACCGGTGTGGGTGCTGCCCACGAGGGAAGAGGCGGCTGGAGCACGAGCCATTATCTGACGAGCCAAGCTGTCCTTGACCTTTCCAATCCGTTCTATCATGCGGGAAATGCGCAGGTCAATCCCTATACGGGAGAAAAGCATTACTTTGATTTTGCGTACTATTTGGCGCAAAACGGCTACCAAGCACCCGATTTTGCGGTCATTTGCATTGGCGCAAACGATATATTTTCTCGCGAATCGGTGCAAAACGTGGATGTTATGATCAGGGAGATCAAGCGAGCGACGAACGGCAAAACCAAGGTGTTTGTCATGACGGAATATCTCTGTGCCGAGAGTGGCTATGAGCTGAGCGGAAAAATCACGAACGTGGCGCAAAGGCGCGCACAGCAGCTGGCGTATTTTGCCATGCAGCAGGAGGTGCTTGGCGGAAGGGAAGACGAGGGCATTTATCTCGTCAATTCCTACGTGGCTGTTAACGGGACGACGCATTGGCAAAGAAACGACACGGGGCACATTATCGATGCGGTGCATCTGGATAGCCCCGGATACGAAGCAATGACGCGCGTGCTGGAGTCGTATTTGTACCGCGTGTTTGGAGAATAAGGTCGAATAAATTACTGAAAAAACCGAGGGATTTGCAGGAAATGGGATTGACAAATCCCTCGGTTTGGTATATAATAGGCAGGTACGCAGGCATAGTCTAGTGGTAAAACCTCAGCTTCCCAAGCTGATGCTGCGGGTTCGATTCCCGTTGCCTGCTCCAAAAAGAGAGAGAACAGGGTAGCAACGCTATCCTGTTCTCTCTCTTTTTGACTCAGTCAGCGAATCAGAACCCCGCCCATGGCGCATATGAGCCATGGGCAAGGTTTGCGCAGGATACGCAACCGATTTTTAATGTCCGTTGGCGCAAATATGGGTTCTGATTCCCGTTGCC
>JAGBXH010000151.1 GCA_017629395.1 Clostridia bacterium
ACGTAGATAAAAAGCTGTTTCTTGTCGACCTGCCCGGCTACGGCTTTGCAGCGCGCAACCCTGCAGATAAGGAAAAATGGAGCATGCTGACCGACGGCTACTTTACCAACAATCCCAACGTGGATCTTTTGTGCCTTGTGCTGCAGCTGGTCGATTCCCGCGTGGGACTGACGCGCGACGACGAAATGATGGTGGATTTTCTCAACCAGAGTCAGATCCCCTACGCCGTCGTTGCCACCAAGGTGGATAAGCTTAACAAGACCGAGCGCGAAAAAAATCTTGCTGCCATTGCAAGCCATCCGCTGATCAAGCTCGGCACGCCCGTCATCCCCTTCTCCTCACTCAAGGGCGAGGGCAAGAATGAGGTCTGGAAGATCATCTGCGCACACGCAGACCTGCCCACTCCCAACTGACGTTGGCGTGATATGTTCCGCTGTGCGGAACGTTCTGGTAGAAATTTGCCTTGGGGCAAATTTCAATTTGATTGAATTTTTCGATATTTCGAGGTATTACCATGCTTCTCTATCCCCATTTTGATATCAACGATCAAGGACACCTGACCGTGGGCGGTCTTGACACCGTCGCGCTGGCAAAAGAGTACGGTACGCCCGTCAACCTGCTTGACGAGAACGTCGTGCGCGCGCAGATGCGCCTGTATTTGCGCTGTGCAAAGCAATATTTTGGCGAGAGTGCGCTGCCGCTGTTTGCATCCAAGGCGCTTTGCTGTGCGGAAATTTACCGCATTGCAGCCGAGGAGGGCATGGGCATTGACTGCGTTTCCCCCGGTGAGCTTTACATTGCGGATCGCGTGGGCTTCCCCGCTTCCCGCATTTATTTCCACGGCAACAACAAGACCGACGCAGATCTTGCGCAGGCGCTTGATATGGGCGTGGGCACTTTCGTGGTGGACAACGTCGAGGAGCTGGATTCTCTGCATGCACAAGCCCTGTCGCGCGGTACGCGTGCGCGTATTCTTTTGCGCATCACGCCCGGTATCGATCCCCACACGCACAAGGCAATCTCCACGGGCGGCGTGGATTCCAAATTCGGCTCTCCCATTATGACCGGACAAGCCGAGGCGATCGTGCTGCATGCACTTGCCTGCGAGGGCATTGACCTGCAGGGCTTTCATTGCCACATCGGCTCGCAGATCTTTGACGCAGAGCCCTTTATCGAGGCGGCGCAGATCATGGTCGCTTTCATGGCTGACATGACGCACAAGCACGGCGTGCGCCTGCACGAGCTCAATCTCGGCGGCGGACTTGGCGTGCGCTATACCGAAAAGCAGCCCACGCTTGACGTGGAGGGCACGATCAGAACCATTGCAGAGAGTGTCAAGGCGCTGTGCGCGCAAAACGGCATTGCAATGCCCCGCGTGATCCTTGAGCCCGGCAGAAGCATCGTGGCTGCCGCAGGTGCTACGCTGTATACCGTGGGCTCTGTCAAGCGCATTCCCGGCTTTAAGAATTACGTATCGGTGGACGGCGGTATGCCCGACAACCCCAGATACGCGCTCTATGGGTCCCCCTATACCGCGCTGATCGCCAACAAGGCAGACAGATGCGCAGACCTTTGCGCCACCATCGCCGGCAGATGCTGCGAATCGGGCGATCTGCTTGGCGAAAACATGATGCTGCAGACCCCTGCGCGCGGTGATATTCTTGCCATGCTGGTCACGGGTGCATATCAGCACTCCATGGCATCCAACTACAACAAGATCCCCCGTCCCCCCCTGGTCATGATCAAGGACGGTGTCTCGCGCGTGGTCGTGCGCCGCGAAACGTATGAGGATCTGCTTTCTTACGACGTGACCGATCCTGTCTTTACGAGGTGATATTATGCTTCTGAATTTATTACAATCGGGACTGAGTGCAGGCTTTGACAGCATGGATTTCAAGCTGTCATTGGTCTATATTCTGCTTTCCTTACCCATTATCATGTTCGCGCTGTCCGCGCATGAGACCGCACACGGTCTTGTGGCAAATTGGATGGGCGACCCCACCGCTAAAAATCTCGGCAGACTGACGCTCAACCCCTTAAAGCACTTAAACCCTCTCGGCTTTCTTTCCATGCTGATCGTAGGCTTTGGTTGGGCAAATCCCGTGCCCATCAACACGCGCAATTTCAAAAACCCCCGCGTTGGTATGGCGATCTCGGGTATTGCGGGTCCTGTCTCCAATTTTTTGATTGCATCCGTCAGCCTGTTTCTCAGCATGCTTTTGCAGTTTATCCTGATTTTGTCAGGCGTGCAGCAGCCGCACATTCTCATTGAGGTACTGGACATGTTCTTATTCATGAGCACCTACCTCAACCTTGCGCTGGCTGTGTTCAACCTCATCCCCATCCCTCCCTTTGACGGCTCTCGCTTTGCCTACGTGCTTCTGCCTACCAAGTGGTACTTCAAGGTCATGGAATACGAAAGAATCACGGGCATCGTGCTGATCGTCATTCTCATGCTGCTCTCCCGCATTGGGATCTCTCCCGTCGGTATCGTCGTCGAATTCTTGATGAATCTGATGGGAACACTCTTCGCGCTCCCCTTGAACCTCATTTTAAACGCGA
>JAGBXH010000152.1 GCA_017629395.1 Clostridia bacterium
CACGGGGCGCAATATGTGGTATAATAACTCCGCTTGTGAATCCGATGTCAAAGAACATCGAGAAAATTTATGCGAGGTATTGAAAAATGAAAAGCGGAATCCATCCCAATTACGTAGAGTGTGTCGTTAAGTGCGCTTGCGGCGAAACTGTTGTTACCCGTTCCACCAAGGGCAGCGAAATGAGAGTTGAAATTTGCTCCAAGTGCCACCCCTTCTTCACCGGTAAGCAGAAGTTCGTTGATGCAGGCGGTCGTGTTGACAAGTTCAAGAAGAGACTTGCAGCTGTCAAGAAGTAATCTTACGACAATTGATGATAAACGGGCAGACTCTACGCATTCGTGTGGAAGTCTGCCCGTTTTCACTATCTTGCACCAAGGCACGATGCTTTCGGAGCCGAGGAGAAAAGAGGAAGCATATGGAAATGCTGGACGTTTATACAAGAGAAGGACAAAGGACGGGAAAGCTGGTTGAGCGAGGCCGCCGTTATCGTCTTGCCGATGATGAGTACACCATGGTGGTGCACGCTTTTCTCTATCACCGAGACCACGGCTTTTTGATCCAAAAGAGAGCCGCCACCAAAAGGGTGTTGCCCGGTGCTTGGTGCGTGACTATGGGCGTTGTGCAGGCGGGCGAGGACAGCGAGAGCGGCATGCGCCGTGAGGTGCGCGAGGAGCTTGGCTTGGAGCTTACCGACGAGCAGATCCGCAATTGCGTGCGCACCTATAACGGGCACAAGATCGTGGACGTGTATCTGGTGTATATTGATGCCGAGTTGGAGGATATGGTTCTGCAGCAGGAAGAGGTTGAGCAGGTGTGCTGGATGAGCGGCAGAGAGGTGCTTTCGCGCTTTGGCGGTAAGCAAAGCAAGGTCAACGAGGAGTATCTTTCCTGTATGCAAAGATACGTGCACGTGACGGGCAAGGCTGCCAAAAGAAGGAGAAGAAGACAGAATGCAAAGCTTGCAAAACAAGGAAATTGAAGCAAAGACGCGTGCGCTGCTCGTGGGCATCGTGACGCGTGACGCTGATATACAAACGGTGGAGTCCGAGCTTGACGAGCTGGAAAGATTGCTTGATACTGCGGGCGGCGTTGCCGTCGTGCGCGTGGTACAGAGCAAGGACACGCCCGATCCCCGCACGCTGATCGGCTCGGGCAAAGTGCGCGAGATCTCGGAGCTGTGCGAGAACAACGATATAGATCTGGTCGTGACCGACGAGGATCTTTCTCCTGCGCAGATCAGAAACTTGGAAGACGATATCGGTCATGACGTGCGCGTCATTGACCGTTCTATGTTGATTTTGGATATCTTTGCCGCGCACGCGGTAACCGGTGAAGGCAAGCTGCAGGTCGAGCTGGCGCAGCTGCGCTATACTGCGCCCAGACTGATCGGTAAGGGTGCTGAGATGTCGCGTCTTGGCGGCGGTATCGGTACGCGCGGACCCGGTGAATCCAAGCTGGAAAGCGACCGCCGACACATTCAGCGCCGTATCACCGCGCTGGAGGCACAGCTTTCGGAAATGGAAAAGAACCGCATGACCATGCGCGCCTCGCGCGACAAGAGCGGGCTTTGCAAGGTGGCTATTGTGGGTTA
>JAGBXH010000153.1 GCA_017629395.1 Clostridia bacterium
CCCATCTGAGCAGCCTCTTCGGTGATCTCGATCTCGCGGGAGTTTCTCTCGCGGATCATTTCGAGCTCACGATCAACCTGCTCATCGGTAGCTTCTGCAGCAGCCTTTACAGCTTCGATACCCTTGTAGTCCTTGATCTGCATCTCGGGCTTTACGGGAACCTTTGCGGAGAGAACCAGACCGTTCTCGTCAAGAGAAACGACGTCGATCTCAGGCTGACCAACAACTACGATGCCTGCTTCCTTAACAGCAGCCTCATAGTTCTCGGGAATAAGATCGTTGATTGCGTCCTCAAAGAAAACGCCTGCGCCGTACATCTTTTCGATAACGGACTTGGGAGCCTTGCCCTTACGGAAGCCGGGGACGTTAATGTTCTTTACCTGCTTGCGGTAAACCTTGTCTACAGCAGCATCGAAGGTTGCCTTATCAATGGCAAACTCAAGGTAGTGCATGCTGTGTTCATTCTTTTCAGATTTTACGAGATTCATTTTGATCCTCCAAAATTTTGATTTATTTTATTTTTTATTTATTACAACCTATATATTTTACACAATTCCGCTCGTTTTGTCAATAGAAAACCCGATTTTCCCTTGTAAATATCTCATTTTATGGGGTAGGGAAGAAAGGAAAGGTGGTCGGCAGAGATTCTGACAAAACGCATATCTTCATAATAGAGCACACCGGGAAGATTGTATCCGCCGTGAATATGACCGAAATAGCAGTTTTTAATACCGTATTTTGCTAAGGTGTCAAGAATTTCCGGACAGGTAAAGTTTCCCCAAATAGGAGGGAAGTGCAAGAAAACAAGCATTTCCTCCGGAGCTTCGGGGTTGCGCATCGCCATTCCTTGCTTCAAGCTAAGCTCCAATCGTATGACCTCGCGATTGATGATTTTCGCATAGTCAGTTTCGGAAACTGTCAATTGCTGGCTATCATCGGTAAACCAGCCGCGTGTTCCGCAAATGATCTTATCCTCAACCTTGTAGGCGTTATTATGTAATAACGAAATGGTGTCTATATGATTCTGGTTAAAGAACGCGCCGATTTTGGTTGCAGTTGACCACCAGAAATCGTGATTGCCTTTTCCTATCAGCTTTTTACCCGGTAAGGAATTCAAAAAACAGAGATCCTGTTTGGCTTCCTCAAGCGTCAATGCCCAAGAAATATCCCCCGGGATGATCACCGTATCGTCATTTGTGATCGTACTTAGCCAATGCGCTTGCAGCTTCTCCACGTAACCGTTCCAGCGTGCGCCGAAGACCTCCATGGATTTATTGGTTTGATCATTGATGGACAAATGCAAGTCTGCTATGGTATAAATTGCCATGAAGAGCCCCTTTCCTAAAAGAATAAATGACATCGATTCGGTTATACTACTGTTGTCAGAACGACAAAAGGAGATAACAATATGGAAAACAAACGCGGATGCGGATGCGAAAAGCATATCAAGGATGTCAAGTGCGACGTAAAGAACTGCGTATATCACGACGGTGACTGTTATTGCACAGCCGGCGAGATAGCGATCGGACCTTCCTTTGCTACCTCTTCTACCGATACGATCTGTTCTACCTTTAAGCAGGATCAGAACAAAATGTAAGTCCTGCGCGGACATCGGCATAGCCGATGTCCGTTCTTCATTTACTGAGTATCCGCAAATCCAAGCACCTCTTGCAAAAGATCCTTGGAGTCAATCGTCTTGTCGAACCTGATCTCGCGCTCGCCAAGACCTACCAAAGGATAGGGAATCTGCGTACCGGTGTGCTCGGAGAGCAACGCCTGGGATTGCAGAGGATCGGCAGGTGCAGCTTTGCCAAGGGAGGTATAAACGTCTGCAGCAAACTTATAGGGGCTTGCCGTCGATGCTACAACCATGGGAACGTCTTGATCATTGGATTGATTAAGATACTGTTCTGCACAGCATACGCCAACGGCAGTATGCGTATCCATCAGATAACCATCTTTTGCATACTTTCGTATCGTTTCCGCAGTTTGCATCTCATCTGCAAAATATCCGCAAAAATCTGCGTCTATGCGAGCCTTGACTGCATCGCTGACAGTATATGCACCGTTTCTTGCAAGTGATTCCATATACAGCTTTGTCTGCTGGGCGCCCGCAACAAAATAGAGCAGACGCTCCAAATTGCTGGAGATGAGAATATCCATAGAGGGCGACATGGTCAAATGGAATTGACGATTACGATCGTATGTACCTGTTTGCAGGAAATCTGTCAAAATATTGTTTTTGTTGGAAGCACAAATCAGCTTTCCGATCGGCAGCCCCATGAGTTTTGCGAGGTATGCAGCAAAAATGTTGCCAAAATTGCCCGTGGGAACGCATACGTTCATAGTTTCACCCAGCGTAATACGCCCCGCATTCAGCAAATCACAATAAGCGGAAACATAGTATACGATCTGCGGTGCAAGTCTGCCCCAGTTGATCGAATTTGCGCTGGACAGGAAAAAGCCCTTATCATTGAGCATTTTGGCAGCATTCGCATCTGCAAAAATGCGTTTAACTCCGGTCTGCGCATCATCAAAGTTGCCATGGATTGCACAAACGTTAACGTTTTGACCCTGCTGTGTAACCATTTGCAGCTTCTGGATCTTACTGACACCATTGACGGGATAAAATACGGAAATGCAAACCTGATCCACGTCGCGGTAGCCCTCCAGCGCGGCTTTTCCGGTATCTCCCGACGTTGCCACAAGAATCAATGCCTTTCGCTGTTCTCCGGTCTTTTTCAAGGCGCGGGAAAGCAAGCGGGGCATGATCTGAAGTGCCATATCCTTAAATGCCGCCGTAGGACCGTGCCACAGCTCCTGCGTATAAAGATTATCCTTAACGTGATGCAAAGGCGCGGCTCCTCCTACAAAGGAGCTTTCGGAATAAGCCTTTTTACAGTCCTCAAGCAGCTCCTCATGGGTATAGTCCGACAAATATTTCCCAAGGATAAAAGCCGCTCTGCTTGCATAATCCATACTGCACAGCGTCTTGATCTCCTCGAAGGTCAAAGAGGGAATGCTTTCGGGTACGAACAGTCCTCCATCATCCGCAAGTCCTTTTCTGATCACCTGTGCGGATGTGAATTTTTCTTGATTGGTGTCTCTGGTGCTTTGAAATCTCATGGTAAATCTCCGTAGCTTTAGGATAATTGGGTTTGGAAGAAACGATTCGCGTTCTTCCAGAAAATATTTTCAATTTGTTCAGTTGTATAACCGTGTAAAACCAGCTTGTCTGCAACCTTGTAAAGGTCTCCAACGTTTGATATGTCAACAGGAAGGTCTGTTCCGTCAAAATCGCAACCAAAGCACAGGCTATGACAAGCGCCAAGCTCCATATAGCGGTCAATGTGGCGAACAACGTCATCAGAGGTAGCAGATTGCTTAGCGCAATCTCGCAAATGTGACGGGCACATACTAATGCCTACAGTACCACCCAAACGCATCAACTCACTCAAATGTCTGTCTCGCAAATTTCTTGTGTGCGCATATGCAGAATAAGAATTGGAATGTGTTGCGATAAACGGCTTATTGTATTGGTTTGCTATCTCAATGACGTCGTCAACGCTTTCTTCGGAAGCATGAGAGATATCGGGTACGATACCCAACTCAAAGCATCTCTTGACAACAAGCTTTCCGAACTCAGTTAAGCCATTTTCCGTATTATGCGAACCGCCAATGCAGGTATCTCCCCCCCATAAAAGCGTCATGCAGCGCACGCCCTTATCATAAAGGACCTGTAAGCGGTCAATATCCTCAGCAAGCAGTCTTGCATCCTCAACAGCCAATACAGCGGCTCTGCCTTTTTCTGCAAGAGCACGGTCAAGCTCAGACTTGCTTGTAACTCTTGCTACAGCTGCAGCTTCCTGTGCGATCAATGCATCAAAATTATCAGCGATTTTAAGAAAATCCTCCCAACAGGTCTGGTCGTCATATCTTCTGTCTGACCAAACTGCAAAAAGCTGAACGTACTTATCGTATTCTTGGGCTTTGGTCAAAGAAATATGACAAGTATTTTCACGCAATTGTTCTTTTCTGCGATAAAGCTCAAAGGCAGTATCACAATGTGTGTCAAATAATGAAAGTTTCACCGTTCGTCTCCTTTCTTTTAAGGACGGTATCCGCGTACGCCAAAGGCGTTTTCTATATGATTGATATGCAAAACACGCCTGTAAGGGTAGGCAAACAGCGCACAGATTCGTTCAAGAAACGTATCGATCTTGCGCAGGTCCGCATCCGGAGTAAGATAAACCTCAACTACGTCCATTCGCGGCTGTAATTTTACATGATTTTGAGCAAGATACGCGCGTGCAGCGCGCAGCAGATGCTCTTGCTTTGCGTACGTAACAGCAGATGCCGGTGCAGAAAGACGATCCGCGTCCTCGGGACGCGCTGTACGCGATTTGACCTCTACAAAGGCAATGAATTGCTTATTGACGGCAATAATATCTATTTCCTCATGAGAAATATGCAGATTTCTTGCAATGATATCATAGCCTTTGCGACGCAGATATCTCGCAGCGACCTGCTCACCGCGTCTACCAACCAGCGCCTTATTCATGCTTTTCTTTTTCCAAAAAGCGGACAAACTGCTTTCTGTGAATAGGGGATGGACCGTACTCACGCAACGCTTGCATATGTGCCTTCGTGCCGTATCCCTTGTGCTTGGCAATGCCATACTGCGGATATGCAGCATCCAACTCAATGCACATGCGATCTCTCGTAACCTTGGCCAAAATAGACGCCGCCGCAATGGAAGGGGAAGTAGCATCACCGGAAATAACTGCCTTGGCGTTAATAGGGAAGTCTCTTGCAATATTTCCGTCTATGAGCGCAAAATCCGCCTTGACGGAAAGCCCGTCAATCGCTCGACGCATCGCAAGCAAAGTAGCCTCCAGAATATTCAGCTGATCTATCTCCTCAACGCTTGCACTGGCGATGCAATAAGCAACAGCGTTTTCCTTGATCTGCTCAAACAAAATATCTCGTTTTTTCTCGGAAAGCTTTTTGGAATCATTAAGTCCGGGAAGAACAAGTCCTACAGGCAATATGCATGCAGCAGCCACAACAGGGCCGCACAAGGGACCTCTTCCTGCCTCGTCCACTCCGCAAACAGCTTTATACCCAAGATCGTAAAGCTCTGCTTCAAGCGTATATTCTAACATATGTACTCCTTAATCCGGGCGACGCACGTCAAGTGTGACGCGACCGATCTTTCCTGCACGATATTCATCAAGCAGCATATTGGCTGTTCTTTCCGAATGCACCTCGCCTCCGGAGATCAAAAAACCGCGCTTTTTTCCGATAGCCAGCATCAGATCATAATCGCTCAGCTCATCATATTGCGACATTTCTCCCAGCTTATACCGTTCGCTGAGCATTTGCGGATAAAGTCTGCGGAGTCTGCCGCAAAGGATCATGGCAATCTCTTCGATATCCAGAATATCATCCTTGATCGCGCCTGTAATGGCGAGATTTTCACCAACAGTCTTTTCTTCAAACTTGGGCCACAAAATACCCGGCATATCAAGCAAATCAATGCCTACGTTTGTTGCAACCCATTGCTTATCCACAGTAACTCCCGGACGATTTTCGACCTTTGCTTTTTTGTTTCCGCACAGCTTGTTTATCAGCGATGATTTTCCAACGTTGGGAACTCCCAACACCATAGCCCGCAGTTTTCTGCCTGCCATTCCTTTGTTTTTATATCTCTCGACCTTTTCTATCAGAATCTCGTGAATAGCAGGGCTGAGCTGCTTCATACCTTCGCCACCGATGCAATCGGTAAGAATGCAAACGGTGTTGTCATCCGTATAGTGCTGCACCCAGTATTTATTGGCAGCAGGATCGGCAAGGGACGCTTTGTTAAGCAACAGCAATGTCGGCTTGTCACCAACCAATTTTCTGATTTCGGGATTCCTTGAGGAATAGGGAATGCGTGCATCCAGTATTTCAATGATAATATCTACGTTTTTCAGGTTTTCGGAAATCAAACGGCGCGTTTTTGCCATATGTCCCGGGAACCATTGTATAACCTGAGAGGGCATCAGAAATTGCTCCTTTTTGGATTAGTCTGTATAAAATGTAAGCGGCTTCAAGCGTACGATCGCTTTTCCGAGCACGGTGCGCTCGTCAATAAACCCGATCGTGCGGCTATCTGCGGAAAAGTTTCGGTTGTCACCCATGACGAACAGCTTCCCCTCGGGCACGGTAAACGTATAATCACCGGTTTCTTGATTATAATTTGCTTGCAAGGGATTATTGTTCGAATACAGATTGTCAACCCAGTCAAATTGGTCGCCGAACTCCGTTTTGTCACGATTATAGTACGTGGCAAATTCATCAACGTAGTGAATCGTTTCACCGGTTTCTGCATCAGAAATCAAAATCGTTTTATTTTCAAAGTTCAAAACGACCTGTTGCCCCTCGGTAGCGATCACGCGCTTGACCAAAGGCTTTTGATATCTTTCGGTCTGGTGAAACACAACGACGTCACCGTTGTCGGGTGCATAAAACAGATCGCTGATGATCAGCATTTGTCCATCCTGAAAGGAGTTCTTCATAGACTCTCCGTCAACGCGGCAAAGCCTTGCACAAAACGTAAACAGAATGAGGACCATGGTAATAGAGAGCACGAATATTTCAAGATAATCAAACAAATTTGATGCAAAAGCCCCGTTCTTTGACTTTGGTTTTGCATTTGAGGCGGAAGAATCGGCTTGCTCTTCAATAACAATGCTAAGAAGATCGTGACCGTGTTCAATATTAACGTTGGTGTTACGGGCATTCTGCTCATCAAAGCATTCTACACCCGTATACTGCTTTTTAGAATCATAGAGCATGAACGGAACAGGATCGGAGGAATGGGTACGAATTTCCAGAGGCGTGGGGTGATCTGGAAGCACTAAAATCTTAAAATCATCACCGCTGCCTGCAAGGTATTCATATACCGGCTTAAGGATCTTTTGATCGATAAGCTCAATGGAAAGCACCTTATTATCGATCTCACCGCGATGTCCGCATTCATCCGGACCCTCAACGTGTACGTACACAAATTGTGAGCCTGATTCAAAGGCTTCAATAGCAGCCTGCGCCTTGCCCTCATAGTTCGTATGCACGTTACCTGTAGCGCCCGGAACGTCAATAGAGCGCATGCCTGCACAAAGTCCGATACCCTTGATCAGATCAACAGCAGAAATTACCGCACCCTCAATGCCCCATTTTTC
>JAGBXH010000154.1 GCA_017629395.1 Clostridia bacterium
CTTGATGCCTGCCGCCTCCAGCGCGCGCGGCCAAGGGCCGAGATGCGCCTTGATGGCAACCACCTCGCGCTCGGAAAAATCGTCACGCTTGGGGTAGCGTGCGCCGCCAAGCGCGGTGTGCTTGCACACGAGCAGCTCGATGCAATCTTGTTTCGTCAGCTTTTCGGGCATGGTGACCTCCTTTTCTCAACGTAATGCCCCAACTCTGTAGGGGAGGATATCATCCTCCCGCCGGGATTGGGTTTGCGGTATCGATACCCAAACGGATGCCTGATGTCATGACTGGCGGGAGGATGATATCCTCCCCTACAAACGTTTGGGGTTTACGTAAGAAAACCTCCCTTCCAAACAAAAAACGCTTTTCTACCCAAATGGGCAAAAAAGCGCAGCGATCCTGTCCGCACGTATGGGTACACTTCGGGCATACCTACCATTGGCGCGAACGTAAAACGGCTACACTTTTCATATCCAAAAGTAACTTCCTTAGCGCGGATGGCGGGTATTCCGACTGTAACGGTAATGATGGTTGCGACGGATTTGCACCGAACTTCCCCCTGATCCGGGAAACGCATCCCGGAGCCGAACCGCGAACGGTATTCAGTTGCATTCATTGTAGCATGGTCGCGCGTGTTTGTCAAGAATTTTTTTGCAACCGTCTTGCAAAACGCGCAAAAGTCATGTATAATGAAAGAAAAAACCAATCGGAGGTTATTATGGTTTACAAGAATTTGAACGGCGTTTCCCTTAGCGCACTGGGTATGGGGTGTATGCGCCTGCCGCAAAAGAGTGAGAACGGAGCGGATATCGACGAGGTCGCTCTTGCTGAGATGGTCGAGCTTGCCATGAGCCGTGGCGTAAACTACTTTGACACCGCGTGGGTATATCATCAGGGGAAGAGCGAGGAATTTATGGGCAGGGCACTTGCAAAATATCCTCGCGAAAGCTTTTATATCGCCACCAAGTTCCCGGGCTTCTCGCCCGATTTTTGGGGGAACGCACCCAAGATCTTTGCGGCGCAGCTGGAAAGATTGGGCATGGACTACATTGATTACTATCTGGTGCACAGCGTCACCGAGTCCAACATCGAGCAGTATCTTGACACCGAAAAGTACGGCGACGTGGAGTATCTGATCTCGGAAAAGAAGGCGGGCAGGATCAAGCACCTTGGCTTTTCCACCCACGGTACGCTGGCAACCATGAAGCGTTTTCTTGATAAGTACGCGTCCGAAATGGAATTCTGCCAGATCCAGCTCAATTATCTGGATTACAAGCTGCAGAACGCTAAGGAAAAGGTGGAGCTGATCCGCTCTTACGGTCTTGGCGTGTGGGTCATGGAGCCCGTGCGCGGCGGCAGACTTGCAAATCTTGAACCTGAATATATGGCAAAATTGGAGGCTTTGCGCCCCGGCGTCAGCGCACCCGAATGGGCGTTCAGATTTTTGCAGTCCATTCCCGAGGTGGTCGTAACGCTGTCGGGTATGTCCAATATGGAGCAGCTGGAGCAGAATATTACTACCTTTGACGACGAGAAGGCGCTGACCGAACAGGAGTGGGATGCCCTCTTGGAGATTGCGGACGATATGATCGCAAAGAAGACCTTGCCTTGCACGAACTGCCGTTATTGCACCCCTTATTGCGCACAGGAGTTAAATATTCCACAAATGATTAAGTTCTATAACGCGCAAATGTACCCCGAAAACGCAGGAGAGGTCAGAGCGCAGGTGCGCGCGCTGCCCGATGAGCAAAAGCCCACGGCTTGCATTGCCTGCCGTGCCTGTGAGGACGTTTGCCCGCAGAATATCAAAATCTCCGAGATGATGGCAGAGCTGGCAAAGCGCACTTGCTGATGCAAGCGCGCTTTGCGGTGAAATATTTCGCCGATGGTGAAATGTGAAATTCACGCTGTGCGTGAGTGAAATTTTCGCTTCGCGAAAGTGAAATGTTCCGCTTGCGCGGAACGTTGCGGTAGAAATTTGCCTGCGGCAAATTTCAATTTTATTGTATTGATTTTTTCACTCCGTAGGGGCGATCAGTGATCGCCCGCGGGAGACCGCAGGTCTCCCATACGACATGGAAAACATTTTTGAGAACCATCCGATCTACCGAAAGGAGATTTTTATGAGCGTCACGTTTGAAACCTTCAAAATTCGCGGTAACGTGCCCAACGGGCAAAATCCGCTGCCGCGCTTTCGCGAGCGCAAGCCCTCGCCCGCTCGTACCGACGGGGATTTCCCCGCGCATCTGTCAAAAACGCTGGGCTGCATGACCAAGGTGCTGCCGTATATGACGCAGGATCGGTATGACCGCAGCAGAGAACTGCTGCATCTGCCCTCCTTTGTCTTGGAAAACGAGTATTTGCGTGCGCGTTTTCTGCCTTCCTTAGGCGGCAGGCTGCATTCCTTGTACGATAAACGTGCAAAAAAGGAGATTTTGTTTGCCAATCCGGTCATCCAGCCGGGTAATCTTGCCATTCGAAACGCGTGGCTTTCGGGCGGTATTGAGTGGAATATCGGTAACTTCGGGCACACGTACACCACCTGCGACAACGTGTATACCGCTGTGCTGAGCGACGGCGCGGGCAACGATTTTCTGCGTATTTATGAGTTTGAACGCAACAAAAGCATCTTCTGGCAGGTGGATTTCCACTTGCCCAAGGGCGAAAAACGCCTGTATTCGCACGTCAAGCTGATCAATCCCTTTGATAAGGACACCACGACCTACTGGTGGAGCAATATTGCCGTGCGCGCCGAGAGCCGCGTGCGCATTCTGGCAAGCCACAAAAAGGTCATTTCCTTTGTGGACGGTGCTTGCCGCTATGAAACGCTGCCGCATCTGGTGGCAATGGGCGGTATTGATGCCACCTATCCCGCAAATGCCGATCGCGCTTATGACTATTTCATTCAATGCGAGGACGAAAACGCCTCTACGTGGGAGGCGGCTGCGTATGAGGACGGTTCGATCTTTTACGAACGCTCCACAGCTCCCTTATTATATAAGAAGCTTTTTGCATGGGGCGAGCACGGTGCCGGCAAGCATTGGCAGGAGTATTTGTCGGATGGCAAGGGAACCGGTTATTATGCCGAAATGCAGGCAGGTATCGCGCCCTCGCAGCTGCACGATAAGCTGATGCCCGCGGGAAGCGTGTATGAATGGACGCAATGCTACGGCAGCATGACGCTGGACGCAGACAAGATGCTGGACGTTGACTACGACGGTGCGTGCGATTACGTTGGCGCAGCGATCGATGCCGAGATCAGCGCGGAAAATATCCAAAAAATCCATGAAAATATGTGTAAATTGGCACTTTTACCCGTAAATGAAGCGCAGATCGGGCACTTTGGCTCGGGATTTGGTGCGCTTGAGATCGCGAGAATGGCGATTGACGGAGACGGAACGCCGCCTGCGTCCATGTGCTTCCCGAGCTCGCGCATGGGTGACGCGGAGCGCATGTGGCTGGAGCTTTTGGAAAAGGGAAGCTTGCCTGTACAAGACCCGTCTGCGCTGCCGCAGTCTTACATGGTCAGCCCCAAATGGCTGGAAAGACTGCGCAAAGCCCCCGAAACCTGGAATAATCTTTTGCATCTGGGTGTGGCGGAGTACGAATATCACACCACCGAGGTGCTTGTCAACGGCTCCTACGACCAAGAGCAGTGTGAAAATGCCGAAAAAGCGGCGCGCAAGGCTTGGCTTGCATCGGTTGCGTGCGTACCGAGCTGCTGGGCGTTGCGAAATCTTGCCGTGCTGGAGCGCGAGGTGGGGAACGATGCGGACGCGCAAGCATATTATGATAAGGCAGTCACACAAAGGGGCGCGTATGTCGACGTTGCCCTTGCAAGTGAGTATTTGCAGTATCTGATTGCGTGCGAAGCACACCAAAAAGCGTGGGATTTGTATCAAAAAATGCCCGAAAACTGTCAAAATGATGACAGAATTTGCATTACGACGGCAAAAGCTGCGCTTCGCCTGCGCAAAATGGACTATCTGGAGGCGTTTTTTGCAAAAGAGCACCACGCTATTTCCGAGGGTGAAACCACATTGACGGATCTGTGGTTCGGCTTTTGCGCGTTGAAGCTCGCACGCGAGCGCGGGATGGCTGATCCGACGGCGGAGCAGCTTGCGCTGCTTGCCGATGAGGCGTGGGATCTTTGCCCGCCTGACGAGAAAATTGACTTCCGCATGTCGTTGGATAGGAAAAGAAAATATAGGATCTGATGTGTCGCACGACACGATTGTGCATCCTGCACAATACAGAATGCAAGTGAAAATACAGCACATACTGTCTCAAATGAGCGGTTTGTGCTGTAATTTTGCATAAATCGTGAATAAAAATACAAATATACCGTATATACGGAATATTGATGCGAAATGGCTTATGAAACTTCTCCAAAGATCGGTTGCATTTGCTCCGCTTGCCAAAATGCGGTGCGCATAGATGCGCGGCGGCGTGCGCAAGGTACAAGATAGGCTGCGTTTGGCACAGGGCTGACACAAGGGATAGAGACGCTGTAATTCCGTAAAGACCTATTATATAATAAAATGTAGAGATTTGTTCGAAAGAAACGGCGCGGAAGACCGTTTTCCCGGCACTTTTGAGATCAGAGCACGCTGCCTTGCCGCTTGGCTGTGCGGCGTGCCCGAGCCGCTGCCAAAGCGTGCGGGTTTTTGCAAGTTTTGGTGCGCGCGGTTTCATTTGCGAAAACGCGTCGCTGTCTGCATGTGCTTCCAAAGTGGCGAAAAATGCGAAAAAATTGAAAAAAACAGTGAATAATTTTCATTTTTCCGTCATAAAGTAGTTGACAAATGAAATTTTATATGATAAAATAGTCACGTTCATATCATTGCGCAGTGTTTCTGTTGCGTGGGAGGCGCTTTTTTGAGGGAATCTCGTCTGCCTTGCACCGGGGGTGCTGTCGTGTAATGAAACAATAAAAACAAAATTCATAAATGGAGGACATATTTATGAGAAACATTAAATCCATTCTTACTATGGTTTTGTGCCTGGTAATGGTTGCTCTCATGATCGTTGGCTGTAAGCCCGCTCCCGGTCCCGACACTGAGACCAGCACCGAGGCAGGCACCAACGCTCCCGACGTTGTGGAACCCTACGTTCCCAAGAAGGCAGAGTACAACACCACTACCTCCACCATGCCCAGTAACTGGAATGAGCTGACGTATAAGGATAACAACGATACGCAGATCATGAGCTACATCGGCTCCGCATTCTTCGAATACGACTACAAGTTCGAGAATGACCAGAAGTTCAATGCTGACGGCTCTATCAACAAGGCAGGCATCGTTCCCGGTGCGTACACCACCAACTACTCCGCAGCTACCAAGCTCGAGGACGTAACCAAGCTGGTTGACGCTAAGTGGGGCTACACCGATGCTCAGAAGGAAGAGGGCGGCTACGCTTGGAAGATCACCCTGCGTAACGACCTGAAGTGGGATGACGGCACTGCTATCACCGCTGCTGACTTCGTTTGGACCATGCAGCAGGTTCTGGACCCCACGTTCATGAACTATCGTGCAAACACCTACTATGATACCCTCATGATCAAGAACGCTAAGGAATACTTCTACTCCGGCGCTCCTATCTACGCTCCCATCGTTCCCGCTTACGGCGAAGGTGAGACCCCTGATTACTCCTTTGATTACAACGGTGCTGAGGTTTACCTGAACACCACTACCACCGGCATGACTCTGGCAGCTTACTCCCTGGAGGAGCTGATCCTCAATTATGTTGGTACTGAAGAGGCTATTGCTGCTCTGAATGCAATCGCTGACGCAGCTAACGAGTATGGCTACACCCTGATCACTGCTGAGAACATGGAAACCGCTAAGGCTCTTATCGGTTACGCTCTGATGCCCTTCGGCATGGATTGGAGCAGCATGGATGCGGCTACCCAGGACGAGCTGTTCAAGGAGACCCTGTTCTACATCTCCGGCTACGGTGATGCAGTTGATTGGAACACTGTAGGTATCTACTCCATCGACGACGAGAACGCTATCGTTCTCTGCCTTGACAAGACCTACTCCTTCCTGAAGGAAGACGGTTCTCTGTCCGTATGGGCTCCCTACTACTTCTCCAGCCTGCCTCTGGTACACAAGGCTAAGTATGACGCTGCAAGAATTGCTCCCGCTAACGGTGCAACTCTGTGGACCTCTAAGTACAACTCCTCTCTCGAGACCACCGCTTCTTGGGGTCCCTACAAGCTCGTTGAGTTCGAAGCAGGCTCTCACTACAAGCTCGCTATCAACGAGAACTGGTACGGTTGGAACATGGAGACCTACAAGAACCAGTACAACGTAACCGCTATCAACTGCCGTGCAGTTGAGGAGTTCTCTCCCAAGTGGCTGGGCTTCCTGAACGGTACCTATGACGATGCTTCTCTGCAGACTGAGAACGTTGGCGAGTACCTCGACTCCAAGTACGTTTACTTCACCTCTACCTCTACCGGTACCTTCGGTATGCAGCTCTTCAGTGACATTAACGTTCTGAAGGCTAGCGCAAACAACAACGGTATTCTGGCTATCCAGGAATTCCGTCACGCATTCAACCTCGCTCTGAACAGAAGCGACATCGTTGAAAAGATCTGGCCCGGTTCTTCCGTTCCTTGCTTCGGTCTGCTCAACGTTGCTTACTACTATGATATTGAGAACTCTCCCGAGCTGCTTGACGGCGGTCAGTACCGTAACGCCAAGATCGCTAAGGAAGGTATCCTCCGCGCATACGGCTACGAGCAGGCAGCTGATGGCACTTGGTCCAGCGGCGCTCTGACCGGCCTGTCCACCGATGAGGCTTATGATACCCTTACCGGTTACAACCCTGAGCTTGCTAAGGAAAAGATGAAGGAAGCTATTGATATCCTGCTCGCTAACGCTGAAGAGTACGGCTACGATTCTTCCAAAAACATCACCCTGGTATACGGTGCTTCCACCGATACCGACAAGCAGAGATTCAGAGCTACCTACCTGCAGGAAGTTCTGGACGGTCTGACCAAGGGCACTGCTCTTGAGGACAAGATCGACGTCGTATTCGATGCTTCCGCCGGCTCTCAGTGGGCAGAGGCATTCCGTACCGGTCAGACTCAGATCGGCTTCGGTTACGGCTTCTCCGGTAACGCATTCAACCCCTTCGATATCATTGGTGCATTCGTTAACCCCGATGACTCCCTGAACTACCACATGTACTGGGATACCTCCGCTATCGATCTGACTCTGACCATGCCCGTAGACGAAAAGATGGACTACGAGGGTGAGGGCGAAGAGATTACCATGTCTATCCAGAACTGGTACTTCTGCCTGAACGGTCTGGCAGCTTCCGAGGAGCAGGAAAAGACCTACAACTGGAGTGAAGGCTATGCTCCCGTTAACGCAAGACTGATGATCCTCTCCAAGCTGGAAGAGCTGACCATTAAGGAGTCTCGTTCCGTAATGCTGATCGCAGACGGCGGCGGATCCTTCCTGGGTGCTAAGTTCGCATACTTCTCTGAAGACGAGCACACCTTCATGGGCTTCGGCGGTCTGAGATACATCGAGGTTGTTTACACTGATGCTGAATGGAACGCATTCGTACAGGCAAACAACGGCGACCTCTCCGCAGAGTACAAGAAGTCTGAGTAATTTTAGCTAAGGCTGACTTGGGGCTGTAAAGCCCTGAACGAGGCGGTGGGCGAAATTCCTTTCGCCCACCGCTGATTTCGCATTTTATCATTCCCTCAAACGTACACAATAACAGTAATTCGATCAGCCCTTATGGGTAAAACGTCGGCAAAACAGTGCCGATCCGTGTTTCAAACTACCGTAATTTTGTAAAAAACAAAAGCGCGCAGCTTTTTTTGCGCGCAAACGCCTTTACAAACGGCACCGAAACGTCTGTTTCGGTGCGGTGTGCAAGGGCGTAGCTGTGACAGATGAACCAAATTGCCGCAAAGCGAATCGTCTCAAACCGCGGGCAGGGGCTTGCCTTGTCATACAGGCGTCTTGCATTGGTTCGCTTTCACTCGCATTACCAAAAATGAATTCGCCCTCGGGCGCGAACTGCTTTGAAAAGACAGAATTTTTCACTAAAATCTTTTTTACAGGCATACAGGTGATGTCAAAGGGAAAAGATGTAGGTATCGGGAAAGCTGTCCGTCTGCAGGCTCGGTTCGACTCCCGTGCGGCTCATGACTTCGAAAAAAAGCAAAACAGAGGAGAAACACCTATGTATATGTTTAAATATGTGACAAAGCGTCTGCTTTTGATGCTGTGCACATTCTTTATCATCTTTACGATGTGTTTTGTGCTCATCAAGATGCTTCCTATCCCTGTAAACGTGCTTCCCGGTATGGATACCGAGATCGCGTACAGAACCCTGGAGGGCAGAGGCTGGATCACCAATATCAGACCAGGAGCAAACGGTGTCTGGGAGTATGACAGAGTGCCGATCATCATTCAGTACGGTAACTACCTTAAGAGAATCGTATTGGACGGTGACTTTGGTATCGCGACCACACTTCCCGGTTATGCTACCAAGGACCTTTGGACAGAGGTATTCATTCCCAAGCTTCCGCCTACAGTACTGATCAACATTTACTCAACCCTGATCGGCGTTCCGATCGGTCTTGGCTTGGGTATTTTGGCTGCGCTCAAAAAGAATAAGTGGCAGGACCAGGTCATCAACATTTTCATTATCCTGTTGATCTCTCTGCCCAGTATCGTTCTGGCTCTGCTTATTCAGTACTTGTTCTGCTTTAAGCTGCACCTGTTCCCCATCAGTATGGAAACAAGTAACGCTTATTTCACCTGGCCCGTCTTTAAGTCCATGCTGCCCGCAGTATTTGCGCTGTGCCTGGGTTCGATCGCAGGCTACGCGCGCTATACCCGTGCGGAGCTCTCTGAGGTACTGACGGGTGAGTTCATGCTGCTTGCAAGAACCAAGGGTCTGACCAAGAGCCAGGCAATTGCAAGACACGCAATGAGAAACTCGATGGTCGTTATTTTCCCGTCCATCCTTTCCGAGTTTATTTCGGTGCTTTCCGGCTCGCTGATCATTGAGAAGATGTTCCTGATCAACGGTGTAGGCGGACTGTACCTCTCTGCAATTACCAATACGGACTATGATGCGTTCATGCTGCTGTCCGGTTTCTATACCTTGATCGGCTTGACCGCAGGTATCGTAATCGATATCAGCTACGGTATCATTGACCCGAGAATCAGAATGGGGGCGAAGTAATATGACTAACAACAATCAATATGCAAATATCCCCGCTGATAAGTTTAAGTTCGCACAGAGAAACGACCTGAGCCACGATAAGAAGTTTGATACCAAGCCCGTCAGCTATTTCCAGGGCGCATGGCGTCGCTTCTGCAAGAACAAGGGCGCGGTCGTTGGCGGTGTCGTCATTCTGTGTCTGGTGCTGTTTGCGATCATCGCACCCATCTTTACCGCTTACACGCCCGACTACTATGATATGTCCTATGCCTATATGACGCCCAAGCTTAACTTTATGGATAAGCACGATATCAACTTCTGGGACGGCGGCAGAACCAAGAATGCCAACACGCTTGGCTATCTCAAGGATCTTGCGCTGGAGCAGGAGACCGGCAGAGACGTTATCAAGGGTGAGGTGCAGGTCAGCGAGGACGGCAGTAACTACACCTACCGTTATGACACCTATTACGGTGTTGGCTTTGGTAAATACAAGGAGATCACCCGCGCGGAGTTCGATGATATCCAGAGATATCAGAACGAAACCGGTAAGCAGGTGCTCTATCCCTTGGTTTACGTCAAGGACAGACCTACGCATACCAAGAATAATTCGGATGCTAACATCTACTATAAGGTAGAAAAGCAGGATGAGGCGACCCTTCGTCCCTTGCTGGATGAAGAGGGTAAGCTGATTCCCAACTACTGGATGGTTGATGCGGAGAGCACGTCCTCTCTGGTCGTTCCTTACAACTCTATCAGACTTGAGGGTGAGGACGGCGTGATCGAAAAGGTTCCCATGTACGATGAGGACGGCAGACTGATGAAGGATGAAAACGGTCAGCCTATCATGGGCGATAAGGTCTACTACTACGTGTACGGCAGACAGATGCCCAGTACGGTTGAGGTAAGAGTGGAATACTACGAGTACTATACCTACCTGCACGCAAAGGCAGGCGACGGTATCGGTGAGCCCGTATTCTTCTTCGGTACGACCGATACGGGTAAGGATATTTTCTCCTGCCTTGCATACGGTGCAAGATTCTCCTTTATCTTCGCATCCGTCGTTGCACTTGTAAACTTCATCGTCGGCGTGATCTGGGGTTCTATCTCCGGTTACTTTGGCGGCGTGCTCGACCTTGCTATGGAGAGATTCTGCGAGGTGCTTGGCTCCGTTCCTTCCATGATCATTATTACGCTGCTCAAGTTCCACGTCGGACGCTTCATACTGCAGCATGCGCTATACGATCTGGTGGATATTCAAAGTGCGCTGATCCTGTTCATTGCGTTCTTTGCAACCGGCTGGATCGGTATGGCGGGCAGAACGCGTATGCAGTTCTATCGCTTTAAGAATCAGGAATACGTGCTGGCGGCAAGAACGCTGGGTGCGGGTGATGCAAGAATCATGTTCAAGCACATCTTCCCCAACGGTATCGGTACCATCGTTACCAGCGTTGCTCTGGTCATCCCCTCCATGATCTATTCGGAGACAAGCCTTTCCTACCTGGGTATTATCAACCTGGAGGCAGGCAAGCTGACCTCTGTCGGTACGCTGATCAACGCAGGTCAGAAGGCGTTTGCATCGGGTGAGGTTTACAGAGCATACGTTGCGTTGTTCCCCTGCGCGTTCCTTGTATTGCTGATGCTCAGCTTTAACTTGTTCGGTAACGGTCTGAGAGACGCGTTCAACCCGTCGCTCAGAGGATCGGAGGAGTAAGATGAACAATAAAGAAGTAAAATTATCCGTCAATAATCTGAAGGTCTCCTTCCGTACCGATGCAGGTAAGGTGCAGGCAGTACGTGATATTTCCTTTGACCTTTATAAGGGCGAGACCCTTGCAATCGTTGGCGAGTCCGGCTCGGGTAAGTCGGTAACCTCCAAGGCGATCATGGGTATTTCCGCCGTAAACTCCATTTACGAGGGCGGCGAGATCCTGTACGACGGTCAGGATCTGATCCGTATTCCCGAGGAAGAGATGCACAAGCTGCGCGGCGATAAGATCGCCATGATCTTCCAGGATCCGCTTTCCTCGCTCAATCCCATCATGCGTATCGGTAGACAGATCACCGAGGCAATGCTGCTCAAGAACAAGGCAAACCGCAAGGAGGGTCGCGAGACCTTCAACAAGACGCTTGCCATTCTGTCCGATACCATGAAGCAGGCGATTGCTGTTGATGCGCAGTCCAACGTGACCCCCGCAGAGATCGACAAGCTGATCAAGACCTTTGACAGCTTCAATATTCAGTCCATCAAGCTGGAGAACAGCTACAATGACGCTTACACCGCGGCAGAGGAGCTGATTTCCATGATCGAGGACATCCTTTTCCTGAACGAAAAGCGTCAGAAGCAGGATACCGTATCCAAGATCAAGGAGATTTCCCGCAAGCTGGTAGATATTGACGACAAGTATTTTGCGTCCCAGTATACCGACGTGCTTAGAATGCATAAGGATGCGATCGACGCAGCCGTTCGTGTAGAAAAGGCAAAAACTCGTCTGAAGAGAACGACCGTGCTCGCGCTCAAGCAGCTTCGCGAGACCGCGCAGGAAATGGTCGCGCAGACTCCCTACAACTTCTTCAGAATCGGTTATTACGTGTATAAGAATCCCCAGACGGATCTGAGCCTGATGCCCGCTGAGGAGGCGAACGATATCGCATATAAGTTCCTGATGCAGGACTTTATGGATGAGTTTATCGCGCTGGAAAAGCTGGCAGTTGAGTTCTCCGCGAAAAAGACGCTGGAGAATAAGAAGGCGGCTGTCACGGCTCTGGAGGATGCAATTGCATTCTTCAAGGCAGGCGGATTTACCGCACGTGATGCAGACGCTGAAGCCAAGAAGGTGATCAGAAGCGTTAAGGCTGCTATCGATCCTCTTGCAGTTGTCAAGGATAACGTTGCTTATACCTTTGGCAGCGCTCTTGGAAGAGAGGTAGAGAAGTACTTCTTCTATATCAAGAACAATCCCAAGGAAGAAAAGCGTTTTGAAAAGCAGACCAAGAAGAAGGAGGCGCTGCTTGCCAGAGGCAAGAAGGTGGATTGGAACGTGGTTCCCAAGTCCGTCATTGAGCCTGAGGTACAGATCGAGAATATCGTTTCTGTCATGATGCGCGTCAAGAACAAGTTCCATGCGGACATTGAAAGCGCAGACAGCGTTGACTTTGATAAGAGATGCATTGAGATCATTGATTATCTCAAGGAAAAGGCTTCTCAGGTCGTTTACAAGCTGACCAAGAGAATTGCCAAGGAAAAGGCGATCAAGCTCATGGAGGAGGTTGGTATTCCCGAGGCGAGAATGCGCTTCCGCCAGTATCCCTTCGAATTCTCGGGCGGTATGCGTCAGAGAATCGTTATCGCGATCGCGCTGTCGGCTAACCCCGATATTCTGATCTGCGACGAGCCTACCACCGCGCTGGACGTAACCATTCAGGCGCAGATCCTGGAGCTGATCAACAAGCTCAAGAGAGAGCGTGACCTTTCCATTATCTTTATTACGCACGACCTTGGCGTCGTTGCAAATATGGCAGACAGAATTGCCGTTATGTATGCAGGTAAGATCGTAGAGTACGGTACTGCGGAGGAGGTCTTCTACAATCCTCAGCATCCCTACACCTGGGCGCTGCTTTCCTCTATGCCTGACCTGGATACCAACGAAAAGCTGGATGCGATCCCCGGTACGCCTCCTAATATGATCTATCCTCCCGTTGGCGACGCATTTGCGGACAGAAACAAGTACGCAATGGAGATCGACTTCGAGATGCAGCCGCCTATGTATCAGGTATCTCCTACGCACTTTGCGGCTACCTGGCTGCTGCACCCCAACGCTCCCAAGGTAGAAATGCCTAAGGTCATTACCGAGCGTATCAAGAGAATGAAGGAAAGAGGTGGCATCAATGGATAAGCAGAACCAAGAAGTATTGCTGAAAGTAGACCACCTTTGCCAGTATTTCCGTTTGGGACGCAAGGACCTCAAGGCAGTTGACGACGTCAGCTTTGAGATTCACAAGGGCGAGACCTTTGGTCTGGTAGGTGAGTCGGGCTGTGGCAAGACCACGACCGGTCGTTCTATCATCAAGCTGTATGACATTACCTCGGGTAACGTATACTTTAAGGGTCAGAGAATTGGCGCGGGTACTCGCTCCTATAAGGATGCGATCAAGAACGCTAAGGCTGACGCCAAGAAGAAGCTGGCAGCGCTGAACCTTGAAAAAAAGGCTGCCGATCCTCAGAGAAAGGCAGAAATTGAGGCGCAGGCGGCACAGATCAAGGGCGAGCTTGCCGAGACCATTGCAAAGAACAAGGCACTCATTCGCGACGCGAAGCTGGATCACAAGGAGGTCGACAAGCAGTTTGCCGCATCCCTGATCAAAAAGCTGGACGAGCAATATGCACAGAAGTTTGCAGAGGCTTCCGGTGATGAGCAAAAGCTGGCAGCACTCAAGAAGGAGTACAAGAACAGACGCCGCGTGGCTAAGAAGAGCAAGCTGATCACACAGATTCAGATGATCTTCCAGGACCCCATCGCGTCGCTTGACCCCCGTATGACGGTTCGCGATATCATCGCGGAGGGACTTGTGATCAACGGCATTACCGATAAGGAATATATCAACCAGAGAGTTTACGAGGTGCTGGAAACGGTTGGTCTTGTGCGTGAGCACGCAGACCGTTACCCCCACGAGTTCTCGGGCGGTCAGCGTCAGAGAATCGGTATTGCAAGAAGCGTTGTCATGGAGCCTGAAATGATCATCGCAGACGAGCCTGTATCCGCGCTGGACGTATCGATCCAGGCACAGGTTATCAACCTGCTCAATGATCTGCGTCAGAGCAAGGGACTGACCATTCTGTTCATTGCGCACGACTTGTCCGTCGTTAAGTACTTCTCGGACAGAATCGGCGTTATGTACTTTGGTAAGATGGTTGAGCTGGCAGACTCGGACGAGCTGTTCAAGCACCCGCTGCACCCCTACACCAAGTCGCTTTTGTCGGCAATTCCGCTGCCTGACCCGGTTTACGAGAAGCAGCGTGTCAGAATCACGTATAACCCGATCGCAGAGCACGATTATACCGTGGATCAACCCTCCTTCCGTGAGATCAGTCCCGGACACTTCGTGTATTGTAACGATGCTGAGGAGGCTAAATACAAGCAGATCATCAGCGAGGATGCGGAAGGTTAAGGCGTAGTGAAACAGGAAAACACCAAATTTTGGATCAGATTTCTGATTTGCTTTGGCGTTGCCGCAGCAATTTCGGTCGTGATCTTTGCCATTCAAGGCTTTTTCACCGATAATATCGGAGTGAATTTGCAGATCCTTGCGGATGGATTATCCGTTTCGGGTGCGCTGCTGCTGATGTACGCAGGCATGATGTTCATCAGTAAGGAGGGTGCGCTGCTGGGTATTTCCTATGCACTGAGAAATGCTGCGCTGACCTTCATTCCCGGAGGAAGAGCAAAGCAGGAGCTGTACAAGGATTATCGCGAGCGCAAGATGAGCAAGGATAGAAAATCCGCAGACGTTTGCGTCTGGATCGTCGGTGCGATCTTCTTTGCTGTGGGACTTGCCTTGACAATGATCTGGTACGTGAAATTCTACAATATACAAGGCTGAACAACGGCGTGATACCCGAGCATCGGGTATCACGCCGAATTTTTGTTTGCTTTTTTGTGAAAGGTGCGCATTGACACTGGTGCGCGTGCGTGCTATAATGAAAATATCCAAGACTATTCTGAGGAGGACGAATATGCTTAAGCGTTGGATCTGCGCGGGAATCTCCTGCGTGCTGCTTTTGTCGGTCGGCGCGATGTTTGGTGCAGGCGCGGCAGAGAGGAATTTGTTTAAGAACGGAAATTTTGAGAAAAAGATGTCGAATTGGCAGAATTGGAGCAATGATCCGTCGAATTGCACGGTGGAGTTTGGCAAGGATGCGGGCGTGGATGGCTCCGGTGCTGCCGTCATGACCAATAAGACCGCTATGGCAAACAGCGTGTTTCAGTATGCAAAAATGGAATACGGCAAGACGTATCTTATGCAGGCGGACGTCAAATACGAGAACGTTTCTCCCGACGGTGCGGGCGTGGTGCTGGGCATGACCATGTACGACGCAGCTGCCAACAACATAGGCGAGATGGTCTCCTCGTCGCATTACGGTACCAGCAACGGCTGGGTAACGCTCAACTTTATCTTTACCATTACCAACGAGAATGCGGTAACCGTCAACGCAGGCCCCAGACTGTGGTTTTCCACGGGAACGGTCTTTGTGGATAATGTGACCGTGTTTGAAATGACCAATATAGGCGCGAACGCTACGGCGGGTACGTATGACCTGACCGTGTCCGAAACCCCCAACAAATTCCCCACGGTAGGGCTTGGCTGTGAGTGGGATCCCAAGCTGCTGCTGCCCGTCAATCTGGAGCGCGGTGTGACCGATCAGGATCTGGAGCTGATCAAGCAGCGCATGAGCGAAATGGGGCTGCAGAGCGTACGCATGATGATCATGCCCGAGTGGTTTGAGCCGCAGAATGATAACGGGGATCCGGGCAGCGCTGATTTTGCCGACTTCCGCTGGGACAGCGAGGAGGGCAAATGCACCATGGAATATTTACGCGTTTGTCATGAGCTTGGCGTGGACGTGACGCTGACGTGGTGGGGCGCGGCAGCAGGTGATTGGCTGTCCTATCCCGATTGCGGCGACTGGCTCAGCGCACCCAACGATCTGGACGAGATGGCGGAAAATATCGTGACCGTACTGCGCTACATCAAGGAGCAAAAGGGGTACGATTGCGTTAAGGGCGTAATACTGCAAAACGAGCCCAGCTATTCCTTCAAGGTTTCGGGCGGTGCGGTGGATTTTGATTACTACGTGCAGTATTACAAGACGGTGGATGCCTACTTAAAGCAGGCAGGGCTGCGTGAAGGCATCAAGCTGATCGGCGCGGACGACGCGCAAAGCCTTGGCTGGTATTGCCGCTCGTATGACGCGCTGAAGGACGTGTGCGATATGTTTGATTCGCATACCTATTCCTGGAGCTACGATATGTCGTATTTGGACGATATGATCGACGAGTTTGTGCGCGGCAGAACCAATTATTCTACCGATAAGCCCTATATTTTCGGCGAGTTTGGTGATGGCAGCGCGCAGGGCGCGTATGCGGCAGCATCCACCGAAACCTACGGGCGCGGATTGTTTATTGCCTCCATGGCTGTCAATTCGCTTGGTGCGGGCGCATCGGGACTTTCCTATTGGCCCTTGCACGACGTGTACTACTATTACAATGAAACGGGTGGCGACAACGGGGGGCTTATGAGCATGGGTCTGATCGGCTATAAGACCGACGGCGCGTGGAGCTACCGCCCTACCTATTACGCTTGGGGACTGCTTTGCAACTATATTCCCAAGGGCTCGCAGGTTTACCCCGTGAGCGGCAAGGATGGCAATCTGATCGATGCTGTGTGCGTCAAGTCGCCCCAGGGTGCTTGGAGTCTGATCGCGGTTAACCGTTCGGCAGCCGAGCAGGTGGTCAATATTTCTACCGGTATGTTTGATTGCGAGATGGATAGCTATCTGTTTGCAGAGGGCGCGCTGCCCACCGACGGCTCGCAGATCAAAGCTGACGGAAAGGTCAGCCCCACCGACGGCGTGTACAGCATTACGCTGCCCGCGTACAGCTTCAAGGTGCTCAACGGTAAGGACGCAGATGCCGATACGGAAACCACCGCACCCGCAGAGGATGCGACCGAGGAGGAGCAGACCACAACGGAAGCAGAGGCAAAGGGCGGCTGCAAGTCCGTGGCAGCTCCCGTGGCTGCATTGGCAGTAGCCGCTGCGGCAGCTGTCGTTTGCAGCAAGAAAAAGGAATTTTGATCTTGTATGGAAGATCTTTTGGAGCTGGTATTTGAGTGGATATTGCAGCCGTTTGAGCCGCTGGTCGATGATATTTGGGAAAGGATCAGAGAAATACCGCATAAATGGTTGAGAATATTACTCAGAATTGTTTTGATCGCGACTCCGTTCTCTCTTTTCCTGGTCGTGTATCTTGTGTGCCTTCGCATTTTTGGCGACGGATAATAAATCTATAACAAAAGCAGCAGGAATTTGCTCACACTTGAACCAATTCCTGCTGCTTTTTTATTTTTTTCAGAACCAAGCAAAAGTGCTTAAATTCTGTAAATTTCGTTTGCCTTGGTGTCGTCAAAGCCCTTGGCGCGAAGTAGCTCTTCAGCGCGCTCGGGGGTGTCCACGCGCACGATCATGAGCGCCTTGCCTAAGGTCTTGCCTGCGCAGGCGTACATGTATTCTACCTCAATGCGGTTGTCGGCGAGCACCGAGAGCACCTCTGCAGCACCGCCCGGATGGTCGTTCATGACAACGGCAAGTACCTCGGTGACCTTGACGATCACACCGTCCTCGGACAGGATCTTTTGTGCCTTGTCCACGTCATCCACGATCAGGCGGAGCACACCGAAATCGGTGGTATCTGCAAGCGAGAGAGCAGAAATGTCCACACCGCAGCGGGAAAGATGCTCGAGAATGGGCACAAGATTGCCCTTGCGGTTTTCAACGAATACGGAAAGCTGCTTAACCTTCATGTTACCTACCTCTCTTTTCTCAGAATTTTCTGTTGTCGATCACGCGCTTTGCCTTGCCCTCGCTGCGCGCAATGGTCTTGGGGTTGACCAGGTGCACCTTAGCGGAAATGCCCAGCATATCGCGCAGACCCGAGTTGATGCGCTTTTCGACCGCCTCAATGGAACGAATGTCGTCCGCGAACAGTGCGTCGCTCATTTCCACGTTGACGTCAAAGGTGTCGGTGTTGTTGACGCGGTCAACCACGATCTGATAGTTGGGCGTAATGTCGCCGCCGCTGACCTTGAGCAGTACCTCCTCAATCTGCGAGGGGAATACGTTAACGCCGCGAATGATCAGCATATCGTCGCTTCTGCCGCTGGGCTTGCGCATGCGTACGTGGGTTCTGCCGCACTTGCAGGGCTCGTAATTGAGCGAGCAAATGTCGCGGGTGCGGTAGCGGATGACGGGGAAGCCCTGCTTGGTAATGGTGGTGAACACCAGCTCACCTGTCGCACCGGCAGGGAGTACCTCGCAGGTGTCGGGATCAATGATCTCGGGGATAAAGTGGTCCTCCCATACGTGCATGCCGCACTGGTGCTCGCACTCGCACGCCACGCCGGGGCCGAGAATTTCGGAAAGACCGTAGATGTCGTAAGCACGCAAGCCAAGCTTATCCTCGATCTGCTTGCGCATGTCCTCACTCCAGGGCTCTGCGCCGAAAATGCCGACCTTGAGACCCAGCTGATCCTTCAAACCCAGCTTTTCAATCTCCTCACCGAGATACATCGCGTAGGAGGGAGTGCAGCAAAGAGCGGTTGCGCCAAAGTCTACCATGTTCTGAATCTGCAGCGAGGTGTTGCCCGAGGACATGGGAATGACGGTAGCTCCCAGCGCCTCGACGCCACCGTGCGCACCAAGACCGCCCGTGAACAGACCGTAGCCGTAGGATACCTGCACGATATCCTCTTTGGTCAGTCCCACTGCTTCAAGCATTCTTGCAACGCAGTCCGCCCACATTGCAAGGTCATCCTTGGTATAGCCGACGACGATGCGCTTTCCCGTTGTGCCGGAGGACGCGTGCAGACGCACGATCTCAGACATGGGCGTGGCAAACAGCCCAAAGGGGTAGTAATCACGCAGATCGCTCTTGTAAGCGAAGGGCAGCTTGGAAAGATCCTCGATGCCGTGAATGTCGTCGGGGGTCAATCCTTTTTCGTTCATGCGGTTGCGGAAGCATTCCACGTTGTCATAGCAATGCTTGACTTGTGCAACCAATCTCTCGCTCTGCAGCTTTTCCAGCTGCTCGCGAGGCATACATTCGATGGAAGGATTTCTGATAGCCATAGGGAGCCTCTTTCTTTTGATTGGGGTTTAAGATTTTTTGCGTTTGAGATTCAAGATGATGCCAAGAGCAACCGACAAAGCGGCAGCCATGGCAACCTGGTATTCTGCGGGGAGCATAAAGGTGACGGTGTGTGCGGGAATCCAGAACAGCGGAACGGTCTTAAGCAGGGTAAAGGAGGCAAACCGTTCCCAATCCACCTTGTGAATGACGTTGGCAAGAGTGATGTGACGCTTGCCGGTGGCGCGCATGTCCAGATAAGTATCCGAGCACTTGTGCAACGCCATAAAGGTGGGGCCGAAGGAGAGGTTCATGGTCGCGCTGATCATGAAAGCCTTGACAAAGGAATGGAGCAGGGCGTTTTCGGGGCAGGGGAGCAAGCCGCTTTGCATCAGCGCGCCGACTCCTGCGCCAAAGATCTTCATCATGTAGGTGATCCAGACGCCGATGATGCCCCAGATCAAAAATCTTGCCCACACGTAAGAGGGCAGCACCCAATCCTTTTTTGCCAGACGCAGGGCAAGCAGCTCGCCTGCCGTGGCAAGGGCGGAGAATTTGACAAAGCCCATCAGGTAGGGGTGGGAGGTGGAAAGCAACTTGAACACCTCGCGCGAGGCGGGGACGATCAATATTGCCGCAAAGCCGCACAGTGACAGCACGACGTAGAGGATGATGCATACCCGTGAGAGTGTGCTTTTCGATTGGTTCTTCATGGAGTTATGCCTCGCTTGTGTAGTGATAGCCGGCATCAAATGCGCGCAGGTTGGCGTCAAGGAACTTGGCGGGCACGCACTCACGTACGGCGTTGATCCAGGTTTCGTAAGGGATATCGGTGTTTTTTGCCATCACGCCCATGAGCACGACGTTGACAGCCTTGACGTTGCCTGCCTCTTTGGCAAGTGCCAGCGCGTCCAGCGCACACAGATCGATCTTAGCATCAAGGGTGTCGATAATGCTTTCGGGATAAGAGGCAGCACCCGTGATAACGGGCATGGGATTGATCTTTTGCGTGTTGGCAATCATTTTGCCGCCCATCTTGAGGTAGGGAAGTGCACGCAGCGCCTCCAGCTGCTCAAAGGCGAGAATGATGTCTGCCTCGCCCTTATCGATGATGGGGGAGTAGACCTTTTCGCCGTATTTGACGTAGGTGACCACGCTGCCGCCGCGCTGGGACATACCGTGCACCTCGGATACCTTGACGTCGTAGCCAAGCGAGAGAATGGCGTTGCCTAAAATGCGGCTTGCAAGAAGCGTGCCCTGACCGCCAACGCCGACGATCATAATATTTACGGTATTCATGGTCAGTCCTCCTTCTTCTCAATTGCGCCGAACGGGCAAACGCCCAGGCAAAGTCCGCAGCCGTTGCACTGCGTGGGGTCAATCTTAACCGAGCCGTCCGCGCAAACCGAGATCGCAGGGCAGCCCAGCTTCATGCACATCTTGCACTTCTTGCACTTGTCGTTGATCTCGCAAGTGCCTGTGTACTTGACGTGCTTGAGCAGCGCGCAGGGACGCTGCGCGATAATGACGGAGGGCTCGTCTGCGGCGACCTCCTCACGTACGACCGCTTCGAAGGTCTTGAGATCAAAGGGATCAGCCACGCGTACGCGCTGCACGCCAACGGCTTTGCAAAGCGCGATCAGGTCAACAGCGCGGGTGTCCTCGCCGCGGATGGTCTTACCCATAGCGGGGTTCTGCTGGTGGCCGGTCATACCGGTAATGGAGTTATCCAGCACGATAACGGTGTTCGCGCCCTTGTTGTATACGATGTCGATCAGACCGGTAATGCCGGAGTGAATAAAGGTAGAGTCACCGATCACGCTGACCAGCTTTTTGTTAAAGTCTGCGCCCTGCACCTTTGCCATGCCGAACGCTGCGCTGACCGATGCACCCATGCAGATGGTGGTGTCAACCGATGCCAAGGGGGCAACTGCGCCCAGGGTGTAGCAGCCGATGTCGCCGGAAACGGTCAAGCCCAGTTTCTTGAGTATGTAGAAGGTGCCTCTGTGGGGGCAGCCTGCGCACATAACGGGGGGACGGTTGGGGATGGTCTGATCCAGCGCAACGTAGTCGGGATTTGGCTGACCCAGCACTGCGGTGCGGATCATGGCAGGGGTGTATTCGCCAAGCAGAGAGAAATATTCCTTGCCCTTGACACGCACGCCCAGGTTGTTGCAATGCTCCTCGATAAAGGGGTCCAGCTCTTCAATCACCCAAAGGGTATCGACCGAAGCGGCAAAATCGCGGATCTTTTGCTCGGGCAAGGGATAAACCATGCCCAGCTTCAAGTAATTAACGGCGTTGCCCAGTGCCTCGTGCGCGTACAGGTGGGTCGTGCCCGAGACGATGACACCGATGCGTGCACCGTTGTCCTCGATGACGTTGATGGGAGAGGTCTCGGCATACGCGATCAGATCGCGCTGACGCTGCTCGACCACCACGTGCTTTTTGATCGCCATAGCGGGCATCATGACGTACTTGGGGATATCTTTTTGGTAGGGCTTTACGGGGATCTCCTCTCGCTCGGAAAGCTCTACGGGGTTCTGCGAGTGGGAAATACGGGTGGAAAGACGCAGCATGACGGGGGTGTCAAACTGCTCGGAAAGCTCGTAAGCCAGCTTGGTAAAGGACAGGCATTCGGAGGAATCCGAGGGCTCCAGCATGGGCAGCTTAGCTGCCTTTGCATAGTGGCGGGAGTCCTGCTCATTCTGCGAGGAGTGCATGCCGGGGTCGTCTGCCACGGCAATGACAAGTCCTGCGTTCACGCCGGTGTAGGAGGCGGTAAAGAAGGGGTCAGCCATGACGTTCAGGCCAACGTGCTTGCAGCAGGTCATAGCTCTGCCGCCGCCAATGGCTGCACCGATGGCAACCTCTGCTGCCACCTTTTCGTTGGGTGCCCATTCTACGTTGATCTCGGGGTATTGCACAATGCTTTCGGTGATCTCGGTGCTGGGAGTGCCGGGGTAAGAGGATACCACGCGCACGCCTGCTTCGTACGCGCCGCGTGCGACGGCTGCGTTACCGAGCATGAGTTTCTTAGACATATATGTAGGTGCTCCTTATCAGTTAGTGATCTGCTGTTCTACCAGGCTGCCGCCGCAGTATTGCTCGCGCAGCTTGGGCTTTTCGATCTTGCCCGTGGGGTTTCTCGGGATGGTGGCGAAAATGATCTTGCGGGGACGCTTGTAGCGAGGGAGCGGAGCGCAGAAATCTGCGATCTCCTGCTCGGTTGCGCTGCAGCCCTCCTTGCATTCAATGATGGCGGCTGCAATTTCACCAAGACGCTCGTGCGGCAAGCCGATCACGGCAACGTCCTTGACGGCAGCGTGTGCGCGGATGTGATTCTCGATCTGGACGGGGTAGAGGTTTTCACCGCCCGTGATGATGACGTCCTTCTTGCGATCGACCAGGTAAATAAAGCCGTCGGGGTCTTCCATTGCCATGTCACCCGTGAGCAGCCAGCCGTCACGCAGTACCTCGGCACTTGCCTCGGGATCGTTGTAGTAGCAATTCATCACGCCGGGACCCTTGACGCAAAGCTCACCAACCTCGCCTCTGGCGACCTCTTTGCCCTGCGGGTCAATGATGCGCGTCTGCCAGCCGTAGCCCGCTTTCCCGATCGCGCCAACCTTGTCCACGTTTTCCACGCCAAGGTGTACGCAGCCGGGGCCGATGGACTCACTCAGTCCGTAGTTGGTGTCGTACTGGTGACCGGGGAACACCTCCATCCAACGCTTGATCAGCGAGGGAGGCACGGGCTGTGCACCGATGTGCATCAGTCGCCAAGCGGAAAGGTCGTAATCCTCAATTTTGAGCTCACCGCGCTCCAAGGCGTCCAGAATATCCTGCGCCCACGGAACCAGCAGCCAAACGATGGAGCATTTTTCATCGGATGCGGCTTTGAGGATCCACTCGGGGTTGACGCCCTTGAGCAGCACTGCCTTGCCGCCTGCGTAGAAGCTGCCCATCCAGTGCATCTTTGCGCCCGTGTGGTAGAGGGGCGGGATGCACAGGAATACGTCGTCGTGCGTCTGCGAATGGTGGGCCTGCTCGCACTTGGCTGCGTGAATGAGGGCACGGTGCGAATGCAAAATTGCCTTGGGGAAGCCCGTCGTACCCGACGAGAAATAGATGGCGGCATCGTCGTCATCGGTGAGGGAAATGTCGGGGTTCTGGATCGAGCAGTAGGTGACAAGCTTATTATAGCTTTCGGCAA
>JAGBXH010000155.1 GCA_017629395.1 Clostridia bacterium
ATCTTGCATCAGCGCAATGGATCCCGCAGCAGCAGTTGCATTCCTTTATAACGACGAGATCACGCAAAATAAGTCCCGTGCCGAGGTTGAAGCAGAGTATAAGGCAACCAAGGCAAGCGCGCAGGCTGCGGCAGAGAAGGGGGATATCGACGATATCGTACCCGCAGAGGAGCTTCGCGCACGCATCTGTGCAGCCCTCTATATGCTGAGCTCCAAAGCGGACGGCACGCTTTCCCGCCGTCACGCAAATCTGCCTCTCTGATACAGGAGGAAGATATGAATAAGAGATTTTTGACAAGGCTTTTGGCTCTTGTTTCGGTGCTTGCGCTGTTGCTTGGCGTGTGTGTGCTTGGTGTTTGCGCAGCGGAAGAAACCGTGACCGCTGAGGAGCAGACCACGGTGACCGAGCAAGAAACCGCAGTCCAAAAGAAAAATCCCACAAACGAAGAGCTTGGCGGCTTTTTCTCCGCAGAGAGAATCAAGTATGCCGTGCTGGTATCGGTGCAAGGCATGGTGATGATCTTCTTCGTGCTGAGCATTCTGTGGGGCGTTGTAGCTTTGATGAAGGTAATCTTGCATGACATTCCCGCAAAAAAGGCGGCAAAGCAGGCAGCCCTTGCCAAGGCGGTTGAGGTGGCTGCAGCTCCCGTGGAGGAGCCTGCCGTGATTGCCGAGCCCGAGGAGGACGAAGGCGAGATCGTGGCAGCTATTACCGCTGCAATTGCTCTCATGCTGCAAAGCGAGGAATATAAGGGTCAATTTGAAAGCGGATTTCGCGTCGTGTCCTTTACGCGTAAGGGCGGCGCTTGGAACAAACAAAACTGAGAAAGGGTTTGGTACATAACAATGAAAAGATTTACAGTTACCGTTAACGGAACGGCATATGACGTCGTAGTAGAAGAGGTCAGCGAGGGCGCAGCTCCCGCTCCCGCAGCAGCACCCAAGGCAGCCCCCGCTCCCAAGGCAGCTCCTAAGGCAGCTCCCAAGGCAAGCGGTGCACAGGGTAGTGTGCAGATCAAGGCTCCCATGCCCGGCAATATTCTCAAGGTCAACGTCAAGGCAGGCGAAAAGGTTGCCAAGGGCGCGGTTGTTGCAGTGCTGGAGGCTATGAAGATGGAAAACGAGATCTTCGCACCCGAAGACGGCACGATTGCATCGGTTGAGGTTGCACAGGGCACCTCTGTTACCGCTGATCAGGTCATCATCACCATGAACTAAGCCCGAAAGGATACGTATTATGCTTGACAGTTTGTTAGAATTTCTGACAGGCACGGGTATTTGGAAACTGTTTTTCAAAGCAGCAGAGGATGAGGCGTTGTTCTCGCTTGCAGACCAGGCGTGGGCGTTTGACGTAAACTGCTGGCAGACGGTAGTCATGCTGCTGGTTTCTTTTGTGCTCATCTATCTTGCCATTGGCAAAAAGTTTGAGCCGCTCTTGCTTCTTCCCATCGCCATCGGTATGCTGCTGACCAACCTGCCGGGTGCGGGCATGTTCCATCTGGATTTCTTTATTGCGGAATCGGTGGATTATATGCACGTGCTGCATCACGGCGGTCTGCTTGACCTGCTCTACCTTGGCGTAAAGCTGGGTATTTACCCCTGTCTGATCTTTATCGGCATCGGTGCGATGACCGATTTTACTCCCTTGATTGCAAATCCCAAGAGTCTTCTGATCGGTGCGGGCGCGCAGCTTGGCGTGTTCGTGGCATTCTCGGCGGCTCTGCTTTCCGCTATGTTCGGCCTTGAGGCAGCCGCTGCGATCGGTATTATCGGCGGTGCGGACGGACCTACCGCAATTACCGTCACCAAAACGCTTGCTCCCTCGCTGCTTGGCGCAATCGCCATCGCGGCGTATAGTTACATGGCGCTTATTCCCATGATCCAGCCTCCCTTTATGCGTCTTTTGACTACCAAAAAGGAGCGACAGATCAAAATGACGGGTCTGCGCAGCGTATCCAAGCTGGAAAAGATCATTTTCCCGATTGTGGTAACCGTTGTCGTCGGCTTGATCGTGCCCGACGCGCTGACGCTGATCGGCTGTTTGATGTTCGGTAACCTGCTCAACGTATGCGGTGTAACCGAGCGTCTTTCCAAGACGGTGCAGAACGAGCTGATGAATATCGTGACGGTATTCCTTGGCATCAGCGTAGGTGCTAC
>JAGBXH010000156.1 GCA_017629395.1 Clostridia bacterium
AGGTATAATATTGCCTGCGAGTTATGCAATGGCCGCTCGCAGGTACATGGAGATGTACTCAAGAGGCCGAAGAGGCGCCCCTGCTAAGGGTGTAGGCCGGGTAACCGGCGCGAGAGTTCAAATCTCTCCATCTCCGCCAACGAAAAAGACCCTACCGCGTTGCGGTAGGGTCTTTTTCGTTCGCTCCGATATCGAGATTTGAATTCAAGGGTGGCGGTTATATGCGGGAGACGAGACGTCTCCCCTACAAAAAGAGCAATGCAAGTCCGTTTCGGTGAGGTATTTCTCTCTCAAAACAAGCACATTGCCGATCGCCCAACCGCGATTGACAAAACAAGCATTTTATGATATACTGAAAACAGCAATCCAAATTCATACTCAGGAGGACGTTTATGAAGATTTCCCCCGTTTTAATCGCCATGTTTGCCACGCTTGCATCCATCATTACCGTCATCATTATGATGCTGATGCGTTTCTTAGGCTAAAGGAGGGTATGACATGAAAGAAAACATGACCTATTTCTGGATCGTTTGCATCATTACCTCTCTGGGCGCGCTGTTTTGGTCGGTATCGTCGCTTTTGCAGCAGCCCGCGCCGCTGTTCATCGCATTTTTGGTGATCAATATCATTTCGCTCATTACCAATATCGTCTGCTGGATCATTGATGCCAAGAAAAACAAAAAACAAGACTGATTTAGCATCAGATCAAGGGGCTTTTTATCCGTAAAGGGAGAGAAAGTCCCTTTTGTTTTTTCAAATCCGCGCGCAGCTCTTGCATTTTCGCAAAAACCGTGCTATAATAATATGAATAACTATTTTTTCTAAAGGATTTTTTAACATGATTGATACGCAAAGCGCACACGAAATTGAAAAACGCCGCACGTTTGCCATTATTTCGCACCCTGACGCAGGTAAGACCACGCTGACCGAGAAGTTTTTGCTTTACGGCGGTGCGATCCAGACCGCAGGCTCGGTTAAGGGCAAGCACAGCGATAAGCACGCCGTTTCGGACTGGATGGAGCTGGAGAAGCAGAGAGGTATCTCGGTTTCCTCGTCGGTTATGCAGTTTAATTACAACGGCTATTGCATCAACATTCTGGATACCCCCGGACACCAGGACTTCTCCGAGGACACCTACCGTACGCTCATGGCTGCCGACAGTGCGGTCATGGTCATTGACGCGGCAAAGGGTATCGAGGCGCAGACGCGCAAGCTGTTCAAGGTTTGTGCCATGCGCGGCATTCCGATCTTTACCTTTATCAACAAGCTGGACCGCGAGGCGCGCGATCCCTTGGATCTTTTGGACGAATTGGAGCAGGAATTCGGCATCCGCACCTATCCCATGAACTGGCCCATCGGCTGCGGCGTGGAGTTTAAGGGCGTTTACGATCGCGAAAAAAAGCAGATTCTGACCTTTGATAACTTTCACGGCGGCAGAAACCGTCTGCAGGGCATTGCGGTGGATTTAGATGACACCGCGCGTCTTGACGAGCTGATCGGCGAGCGTTTGCGAGAGAATTTGACCGAGCAGATCGAGCTTTTGGACGTGGCGGACTTTGGCTTTGACCTTGACGCGGTACGCGCGGGCAAGCTCTCTCCCGTATTCTTCGGTTCGGCACTCAACAACTTCGGCATTGAGCCGTTCCTGGAAAGCTTTTTGCAAATGACCACGCAGCCCCTTTCCCACAAGGCAGGGGACGTGGAGATTGAGGCGACCGACGAGCGTTTTTCGGCGTTCGTATTCAAAATTCAGGCAAACATGAACAAGGCGCACCGCGACAGAATTGCCTTTATGCGTATCTGCTCGGGTAAGTTTGAGCGCAACAAGGAGTACTTCCACGTGCAGGGCGGCAAGAATATCAAGCTTGCGCAGCCGCAGCAGATGATGGCGCAGGAGCGCGAGGGCGTTGAGGTTGCCTACGCGGGCGACATTATCGGTGTGTTTGACCCCGGTATTTTCTCGATCGGTGATACCATCTGCGCACCCGGTATGAAGGTGGCGTACGAGGGCATTCCCAACTTTACCCCCGAGCATTTTGCGTACGTGGAGCAGATCGACTCCATGAAGCGCAAGCAGTTTGCCAAGGGCATGAATCAGATCGCGCAGGAGGGTGCTATCCGTATCTTCTTTGAGCCCAATTCCGGTATGGAGCGCGTGATCGTGGGCGTGGTCGGCGTGCTGCAGTACGACGTGCTCAAGTTCCGTATGCAGACCGAGTACGGCGTGGGCTATATCCAGCGCGAGATCCCGTACGACATCATTCGCTACGTGGGCAGCAAGAGCGGTAAGGAGATCGATCCCTCGAAACTCAAGCTGTCGGCAGAAACCAAGTGGATTCAGGACGTGCGCGGAAACGATCTGCTCCTGTTCCCCGGTAACTGGGCGGTGACGTGGGCACTGGAGCACAACGAGGATCTGGAGCTGTTGCCTTACGGAAGTAACGCGTAAGGCGGACAGTCGAGGGTCTCGCTGCGGCTCGGTCACACTCGCGTTCTGACATGCCACTGGCATGTCATTCATTGCGCTCGTGCCGCTTCGCTACGCCTGTCCCTACGATCGCAAAGAAAAAGTACAAGCAAATTATATAGGAGGTTCTACAAATGGGTATTATCAAAGCTGCAATGCACGCCGCAGGCGGTGCGCTTGCCGATCAATGGTTAGAGGTCATTGAAGCCGAGGGTATGAGTGACACCACGGTGTTTACCAAGGGCGTCACGGTGCGTGCAAATGACAAGAGAAACAATAACAAAAAGGGCACGACTGATACCGTTTCCAACGGCTCGATCATTCACGTCTATCCCGGTCAGTTCATGATGCTGATGGACGGTGGTAAGGTGGTGGACTACACCGCAGAGCCCGGCTACTATGAGGTCAAAAATTCCTCCGCCCCCTCGCTGTTTGGCGGCGAGTTTGGTGACGCGCTCAAGGATGCATTCTCCCGCGTCAAGTTCGGCGGCGTTGCACCTTATGCGCAAAAGGCGTATTTTATCAATCTGCAGGAGATCAAGGGCATCAAGTTCGGCACGCGCTCTCCCGTCAACTATTTCGATAACTTCTACAACGCGGAGCTGTTTTTGCGTGCGCACGGTACGTATTCCATCAAGATCACCGATCCCATCAAGTTCTATACCGAGGTGCTGCCCAAGAATGCAGACCGCGTAGACGTCAGCAGCATCAACGAGCAATATCTGTCCGAGTTTTTGGAGGCGTTGCAGGCAGCCATCAACCGTATGTCTGCGGACGGCATTCGCATTTCCTACGTGGCAAGCAAGTCGCGCGAGCTGTCGCAGTATATGGCAACCGAGCTGGATAACGATTGGAAGGCGATGCGCGGCATGGAGGTGCTCAGCGTCGGCATTGCCAGCGTTTCCTACGATGAGGAAAGCAAAAATCTTATCAATATGCGCAATCAGGGCGCTATGCTGGGCGACGCATCTATCCGTGAGGGCTACGTGCAGGGTGCTATGGCGCGCGGCTTTGAGGCTGCGGGCAGCAATGCAAACGGATCGGCGCAGGCGTTCATGGGCATGGGCATGGGCATGAATGCGGGCGGCGGCTTTATGGCTGCGGCAAGCCAGTCCAATCAGGCGCAGATCGCACGCGACAATGAGGCAAAGCAGGCGGCTGCCCAAGCGGCGGCTGCGGCAAACAGCTGGACGTGTGCATGCGGTGCTGTCAATACGGGCAAGTTCTGTGCCGAGTGCGGGGCAAAGAAGCCCGAGGCGGCAGGCGCTTGGAAGTGCGCTTGCGGCGCGGTCAATACCGGTAAATTCTGTCCCGAATGCGGTGCAAAGAAACCCGAGGATGATACCTGGTTCTGCACCGAGTGCGGACGTAAGAACACGGGTGCGGGCAAGTTCTGCCCCGAATGCGGCGCAAAGCGCGCGTAATTTGACGCAATGGAACAGACGACTGTAACGTATCAATGTCCCAACTGCGGTGCGGGCTTGCTCTTTGATGCCGAAAAGGGCAGGTTTGTTTGCGAATTCTGCCTTTCGGATTTTGGCAAGGACGAGCTGGACGCAGCGGGCAGCGCTGAAAAGGCGAAAGAGAGAGAAGCGCAGGACGAGGCGTTTCGTGAGCAGATGCGCGCCTACCATTGCCCCTCTTGCGGGGCGGAGGTCATGGCGGACGGTGAAACGGTTGCGGATTTCTGCTACTTCTGCCACAACCCCGTCGTGCTGTCGGACAAATTGTCGGGCGCGTTCCGTCCCGATAAGGTCATTCCCTTCAAGTTTGGTAAACAGCAAGCGATTGAAAAGTTTATCAAATATGCCAAGAGCCACCGCTTTGTGCCGCGTGATTATTTCGCAGCCGAGCAGGTGGAGAAGATCACGGGTGTATATTATCCCTTTTGGGTCACCGATGCGGATTCCTCTGCGTCCATGACGGCAGAGGGCACGCGCATCCGCACCTGGATCATCGGCAACGTCAAGTACACCGAAACCACCAGACTCGAGTTTGAGCGTGCCGGAGAGATCCATTTTGAGGATATCGTCACAAGCGCGCTTTCCACCGAGGATAAGGAAATGCTTGAGGGCGTTTTGCCGTACCCGTCTGAGTCTTTGGAGGAGTTTTCCGCGCCGTACCTGACAGGCTTTGTGGCAAAAAAACGCGACGTGGAGCGGGACTCCTTGAGCGAAGAGATCAGGGAGCGCATGGTTGGATATGCCGACAGACTTTTGCGCGGCACTATCAACGGTGAAGTGGGACGCACGCGTCCGCAGCTGGATATTCACCAAAGCCATTGGGAGTATGCGCTTATGCCCGTTTGGGTGCTGACCTACCGCGATAAGGCAGGGCAGATTTATAAGTACGCCATGAACGGCTATACGGGCAAGGTGTACGGTGAGCTGCCGATCAGCAAGGTCAAGCTGGGGCTGACGTTTGCTGCGGTGATGGCATTGGTTGCCGCAATCGTCTTTACTGTGGGGTGGCTGCTGTTATGAGAAAGATCAAGATGATATCTGTTTTGATGCTTGCGGTGCTCTTGATTGGTGTACTGACGCTTGGCGTGAGCGCGGAGCAATATCCCGATTATCTGGTCAGCGTGACCGACAAGGACAATCTGCTGAGCACGGAGGATGAGCGCAGGATCAACGAGGCGCTTTTGGCTGCAACCGAGGCGGCGGGCATTCCCGTTTGCGCATACGTGTTCGCCTCCGATGTCGGCTATTACGGTCGTGTGGAATACTTCGGTGACGATTTCCTTTCCGAGCACGGATTGAGCCGCCAGGATGAATTGATCCTCTTGGTGGTTGCCGTGACGCATTATGAGGTGTACTACGACCTGTACCTGTACGGTGATGCATGGGATCGGATCAACCAAAAGGAGCGTGACTACATACTGGATGACAGCCGCGTGTATAATAATCTGAAAAACGCTAGAATCGCGGACGGTCTTTGCGCTTATGCATCGGTCAGCGCCGAGGCGTACGTGGGTAGACTTGGCGTGTCGTGGCAGCTGATTCTGATCGTTGCGCTGATTGCGGGCGCGATCGCAGGCGGCGCCAGCGTAGGCAGTATTGCCGCAAGTTATAAGAAAAAGAACCCCTCGCAGTCCTATCCGCTTGACCGTTTTGCCAAGCTGGAGCTGACGCGTGAGCGTGACCGCGAGATCGGCAAGTTTGTCACAACTACCGTTATATCGTCGGGCAGCAACGGTCACGGCGGCGGAGGACGCACCGGCGGCGGTGGCGGACACCGCGGCGGTAGATGATTTGCCAAGCAAATCACAGTTATATTCGCCTTTGGCGAGTGATATGCACTTCGCGCGTTGGATGTTCAAGGCGAATATAATATCACTATCGCGTAAGCGATAATATCACTCCGACGAAGTCGGAATATCACTTTGTGAAACAAAATATCACTAATAAAAAAGCCTTGCATTAGGCTCC
>JAGBXH010000157.1 GCA_017629395.1 Clostridia bacterium
CGCAGATCATTCCCACGGCGGGATTTGGCGTTTTCAAAAACCATGAGCTTTCGCAGCTGTTGCGTAAGCTCGCACAAAAGAGCATGATCATCGTGCTGACCGACAGTGATGGCGGCGGTAAGGTCATCCGCTCGCATATCTCGTCGCTGATTCCCAAGGATCGCTTGATCCAATTATATACGCCCCAAATCAAGGGCAAGGAACGCCGCAAGGACGCGCCGGGGGCGCAAGGATTGCTTGGCGTGGAGGGCATGGACGCAGACCTTTTGCGTGCGCTGTTTGCCCCTTACGCACAAGGCGATGCGGCAGCGCACAGAGCCGAAAATCCGCTCTCTAAGACCGATTTCTTTATGGACGGGCTTTCGGGCGGTGCGGACAGCAAAGCCCGCAGAGCCGAGATTGCGCGCGCCTGCGGACTGCCCGAGGACATGACGGCAAACGCGCTTTTGGACGCGCTGAAAATGCTGCTTACGTACGATGAATATCTTGCCCTTGTGGGCAGAGAGAAAGAGGAACAAGAATGCTGAGTGCATTGACGAATATACTGACTTGCCCCGTGTGCAAAAACGGTGTGACGGTCGAGGGCGGCACGCTTTGCTGCCTTGGCGGCAAGCACCGCTTTGATCTGGCACGCGAGGGGTACGTCAATTTAGCCGTGGGACATGCCCCGGGGGGAGATTCCAAGCAGGCGATTGCCGCGCGGACAAGCTTTTTGCAAAAGGGGTATTATGCTCCCGCTGCGTCTGCCTTGGAAAAGGCGGTGCGCGATTATCTGCCTGCCGGTGCGACGCTGATCGACGCTGGCTGCGGACAAGGATACTACACAAACCGTCTGGCTGCCCAAGGATACGGCACGCTGGGCGTGGATCTTTCCAAATTCGGCTGTGCGCGTGCTGCCAAGGATGCTTCCATGCAAAGCCTTGACAAAGCCGCGTATGCCGTGGCGTCGGTCTATACCATGCCCGTCAAGGACACAAGCGTTGACGGTGTGGTCAACGTGTTTGCCCCCTGCGCAGAGCAGGAGTACGGGCGCGTGCTGAAGGACGGAGGGTATCTCTTCCTCCTCGGTGCAGGGCCGCAGCACCTAATGGGGCTTAAACGAGCCATGTACGAAACCCTATATGAAAATGCCGAGAGAGCAGACCTGCCTACCGATATGACCTTGCTTGAAACGCGCCGGGTGCAATTTGAGATCACGGTAGAAGGGCAGAGCGACATTGAGGCGCTGTTCTCCATGACACCCTACTACTGGCGCACAAGCGAGGCGGATAAACAAAAGCTCGCACAGCTTGACACCTTGACTACCGAGGTGGACATGCTGCTTTACATCTACAGAAAATAAACGAAAAGGAATATAAATATCATGAAATTTTCACTTTGCATTCCCATGTATAACGAATCCAGCATCATCGAGGATACCGCACGTCAGCTGTCCGCGTATATGCAGGCAAATTTTGACGATTACGAGGTCATTTTTTCCAACGACGGCTCCAAGGACGGCTGTGACAAGATCGTTGAATCGCTGCACCTGCCCTCGGTGCGCGTGGTAGGTTATGAGCAGAACCGCGGCAAGGGCTATGCGGTACGCACCGCTATGTTGGCTGCCAAGGGCGATTACGTTATGTTCACCGACGCTGACCTTGCATACGGTACCGACGTTATCGGCACGGTACGCGATGCCTTCCTGGCACACCCCGAGGCAGATATGGTCATCGGCTCGCGCAACCTCTCCAAGGACGGCTACGAGGGCTATACCCCTATCCGTAAGCTGGCAAGCAAGACCTATATCAAGGTGCTGTGCTTGGCAGGCGGCTTTAAGCTGTCCGACTCCCAGTGCGGCTGCAAGGCATTTACGCAGGATGCGGTCAAAAAGATCTTTACGCGCTGCGAGGTAGATCGCTTTGCATTTGACTTTGAGGCAATTCTGTGGGCGGTCAAGTACGGTATGACCATTCATGAGATCCCCGTCAAGATCATCAACCACCGTGAGTCCTCAGTCAACTTGGTACGCGACACGCTCAAGATGCTGCGCGACCTTGTCAAGATGAAGAGAAGAATCAAAAAGGCGAAGATCTGAATAAAATAAAACAAAACATATAAAAAAGGAGGCAAAAACCATGAAAAAAACGATTACGATTTTACTCTTGACCGCACTTTGCATGACCGTCTTGACCTCCTGTGACCTTGGCAACGGCTTGGTTGCCGAGTTGTTTGGGGAAATGAACGGGCAGGATGTTTTGGAAGAGCCGCCCGTGCAGAATTGGGAGACGGTATACGTAGAAGACTTGACCGATGCCATTCAAACGTGGGTGCCTGTCGAGACCGACCCGCCCGTGGAATATCCCACCGAGGACATCACTCTGGAAGAGATCACGATTGAGGAGTATTGGACAGAGGACGTTTCCACTGACATTGAACCTGCGCCCCTGCCCGATGTGGAGTATCAGCTTGATCTGACTTTGGACGGTGATCTTTCCGATTGGAAGTATACAAGCGGCTTGGTGCAAAGCTTTGATGCAGGCAACTTGGATGCTTGGCTTGGTGAGGTTGGCGACAAGGGCTTTGATCTTTATATGGCAGCGGATACCACTTATGTGTATTTCGCTTTGGACGTATATGAC
>JAGBXH010000158.1 GCA_017629395.1 Clostridia bacterium
CCGTCTCTTCTGTACATATTATCGCAGAAAAAGCCGCTTTCGGTCATGCTCATATCCAGAATGGTCTTGCGCAGCTGTGCCGCCTCCTTTGCAAGCTCTTCATCCTCGTACAGCTCGGCAATGACGTCCTTCATGGTAGCATACAGCATATTGGACGCAAACGAAACGTCCTGCACCAGCTCGTTTGCCTTGGACCACTCAATGAATACCCAGCTCTGCAGCTTTTCCAAGAGACCGAATTCGTTTTCAAACGGCTTAAAGAACTTGAGCAACGCATACATTCTGTCCTTTGCCTGCTCGACCAGTTCTCTATCCCCCGATCTCTTTGCATACTCGCCAAGCTCAACCACGTACCACATTGCCCAGTTGGGAATGTAGGTATGGTCGTTGTGATCCGAAGGATAGCACATAGGCAGCATACCCTCGGGGATAAATTCAAACTTTTCGGGCATTAAGAAATTGGAAAGGAACGCCTTTTCCACAACCGACGCGCCCGTCAGCGTCTTTTCCACGCGGGAGGTAAAGAAGCTGTCACACAGCCAGCCCGCGCGCTCGCGAGAGGGGCAGTCCATGAAAATATCCACGGTGTTAGCGCGGAAGGTCTCCACCGCTGCGTCATAAATGCGGCGCATAGCGTCATCCTCGCCCACAAACTTTGCCGTGATCTTGCTTGCAGGGAATGCAACCTTGAAAAGGCGCAGATTTTTAACCGTAAACGAGCAGCCCTTGGCAACCAAGCGAATATAGCGCATGGTGTAAGGCTCCTGGCAGCGCACCTTGTGCGAGCCGTTCTCACCTCTGCACAGCACGATATTGGAAGTACCGTTTCGGAAGCAATTGAGCTGTCCGCCCAGCAAAATCTCATCAAAGAGCACGTAAAGCTCGCCCTTACCGCATACCTCAAGCTCAAACTCGAAAATACCCGTATAGTCAACACCCATATCAACGTCCACGTAGGTTTCGGCACATACGGGGATACAATCCGGCTTGAGATCGTAAGAAGCAGGCGCAGAAAACGTCATATAGGAGGGGGCGACGTGCGTACCGACCTCCAGCTCGCTTACGGGATAGCCAAAGAATTCGTCGTGGATCCGGGTGACCTCGCGGTTGCCGTACACGGGCTTACTTTCATCATACGACACGCTGCCGGTTGCCAGAACGCCTACGGGCTTCAAAATTTCAATATCACCGTAAGGAACGTCACGGCAGATAAACGCCTTGTCCTCGGTCAGCGCAAGCGTAATGGGTGCACGCTCTGCGCCAAGGTCATAGCACTTAACGGGATGACGCTGGAAGGAATAGCGTTGTACCTTACGCACGCGCTCGTCCACGCCAAGCACGGTAAAGCCAACGCACTCGGCATCAGTATACGCGACAACCTCACCGCTCACCAGCAGCTCCGCACATACGAAGGAGGGCTTATCTAAGTAATGGAAGGAGTTGACGTTATAGCCCGCAACACGAATACTGATCTCGTGCTCGCCCTCTGCCATCAGATCGGAAAGCACCAGCTCGTCCGCACGGTAGTAGCCGTGTCCCGCTCTGGCAGGACCGTGGGTAATGATCTCACCGTCCAAAAGCACGGTATAGGAGCAATGCGCCGCAAGTGCCAGCACGGTCCTCTCTCCCGTGTATGCGATTTTTGCAGACAGTGCGATCGAACGATTGATCACCTTTTCCGTTCCCTCTTCCCAAACGGGACGCGCCTTGATAAAGCAATACTCATGAAAGTTCATATTCGTCCTCCCTTAATATAGTTTGATTAAAATAATACTGTATTTTCCCGTGGCAACGCAGACCTGTCGGCTCATGCCCAGCAGCGGCAGAGTCTGCACCAAGGCAAGATCCTTGACGCCGTCCATGATATACACGTCCGCACTGTACACATTCTCGGGCAAATTGTTCATGCGGATATCCACAAGCCCCGACGCATCCGACACCGCCACCATAACGGCTGCCGATCGGTCACCTACAGAAGCCACCGCCTCCGCTCCGCTTCCCTGCACGTCGCAAAACGCCTCTTCCCCTTGTCTGTAAAGCACGTCAAACGCACGAAAGGCGTGCGCAGGCTTAGCGGCGTTACCAAAGCGGTCACAAATGCCGCACAAGGGGGAAAGCTCGGGCTGTGCGTCGTAATAGGTCGCAGACTCCACGCCTTGCATACGCTGCATTTTCAGCATCATAGAGGCGCAGAACACAGCACCTGCAAGCGAATGCACCTGCTCGTACCGTGCCTGCTTTTGCGCCGGTGTCAGCACCGTACCCTCGGGGGCTTGGCAGTTCCATTCCAAGATAAGCACGGGCAAATGTCCCATGTCGCTCTTCTGTAAGTACGCAGACAGCTTGCTTGCCCCCGCCAGTGCCGCATCGGGCGTTTGTCCGTAGGCACAAACGCTGACAAAATCCAAGGGCGTCTGCTTTTTCTTGCAAAATTTTATAAACTCGCGCGCCATCACACCGTAATCGGCAAATCCCATACCGCCGACCTGCAAATCGGGGTTATAGCTCTTGATGCCGTGCGCCACCTTTTCGTAAAAGCCGAAGACCGCGGCATTGTTTACGTCTTGCATGGTGTCGGGCTTTGCCCATATCTCGAAATCACGCAAACCTAACTGCATGCCGTCTGCCCATCCATCGTTGTAATGTCGGATGATGTTAACGCACACGCGCGTCCACTTTTCCGGGTCTTTGGGCAAAGCATATCCAAAACCGCAATCGCTCTCACCAAGGCGGTACACGATGCGTGCGCCACTCTCGGCTGCCGCACGCAAGAGCGTATCGGTAGGCGCAAAGCGGTAATTTTTCGGGTCGTA
>JAGBXH010000159.1 GCA_017629395.1 Clostridia bacterium
CCGCGCCAAGCGTGATGGGGTGTGCGGAAAAATCCCCGATGCCGAGGTGCGCACCGTGTGCCGCATCCACCAAAAGCAGTGCGCCGCGTGCGTGCGTCACCTCTGCAATGCCCGCAATATCGCTGATCACGCCCTCATAGGTGGGACTTGTGATCACGACCAGTCTTGCGTCCGGCGTATCGGCAAGTGCGCGATCAACCTGGGCAGGCGTGATGCTGCCGCAAATACCGCCCTCGGTTTTGGGATAGATATATGTAGGGCGCAAACGGCAAAGCTCAATACCGTTATACACCGATTTATGCGAATTTCTTGCTACAACCACGCCTCGGTCATGCCCCGCATAAGCACGAATAGCGGCTAAAATACCGCAGGTCGAGCCGTTGACCAGAATGTGTGCACCTTTTGCGCCCCACACGCGTGCAGCGCGCTGACATTCGGCAAGGATGACACCGCTCATGTCGTGCAGATTATCGCTGCCCGCGATCTCGGTGATGTCGCGGTCATAGGGAAAGCCGTCGCCGATCAGCGCGGTGTTTCGTTTATGTCCCGGCATATGAAAGGGATAGCGGTCAAGAGCGTCCAGCATTTGGGAAATGTGATTTTTATCCACGGCTGCCTCCCTTCCCCTTGACCGATTCGTAAAATTCCAGCGAATCAAACCCGCGTCCCAAATGATTGAGCAGATATGTCTGCGCGGTACGCGAGAACTCGGTCACGTCCTCGGCATCGGATAATTCAAAGGAAAAAATGCGTTCGGGCGAGGCGTGCAGCACGTACCGCACCGCAGCCGTGACCGCAGGGGTCATGGCGCAAAGCACGCTCTTTTCATAGTCCCCGTCCGCGTCTGCGCTCACCATGGGCGTGCGCAGGGATTTGGATTGACGCGACAGGCATTCCGCGCACAGCAGTCTGCCGTTCATCACGTCAAGATAATTGAGCCGCTCGTCGATACTGCCGCAGCGGCAGCAGGCATCCAGCTCGGGAAAATAGCCCGAAATGGCAGCCGCACGCAATTCAAACACGCCCTTGACCAGCTCCATCGGCTTTTTTTCGCGTCCGATCAGATAAAGCGAATTGAGCAGCATGCGCAAAAGCTCCTCTGCGGGCTCGTCGCGGTCGGAAAGCTCGTTTGCCACGTCGCAAAGATACACGCCAAGGCTCATGCGCACAATGTCTGCGGAAAGCTCGTAAAAGGCATTGAGCACGCTGCCCTGCCGCAGCCAGTAAAAATCGCCCTTGCGGTACAGCTCAAAATTGCCGTAGGTAAAAAGCTGAGAGCACGCCATAGCAGGGCTTTTGAGCGATTTGCCGCCCTTGACCATGACCGATATTCTGCCATGCTCCGCAGTCAGAATTTGCAGGACCTTGTCGTGGTCGCCCGTGTTCTGCACGCGCGTGACAAGTCCGTCGGTACTCATCTGCATAGTAGTGCTCTCCTTTCCATAAACAATTATACTCGTAGGGGCGTTCTGTGAACGCCTGCGAAAAAGTTCTCAACACCTGCTTTTAAAAACAGCATACCAATCGCATTGAGATGATCTTCTCCGTTCTTTTTTGAGCAAGGAGCCGCAAAATAAGAACATATTTGCTTCGCAAATCAAAACGGCGTTGGGGAAATTTCGCCTCTGCGGAGGCGAGGAGGGCTTCGCGCCCTCCACCTGCGCAAACTTTTGAAAAAGTTTGATCAAAACTTTCAAATCTTATTCCGGCTTATATCCGAAATTGGAAACCGCTGCTGCGCTCTCGCGCCAATTTTCCTTGACCTTGACCCACAAATTCAAATAGACCTTAGTGCCAAGCAATGCCTCCAGATCCTCGCGCGCATAGGTGCTGACTCTCTTGAGCTCCTCACCGTTCTTGCCGATGATAATGCCCTTGTGAGATGCCTTTTCGCAATAAATCGTTGCGTAAATGCTGACCAGCGTGCGCTGATCTTCAAACTTATCGATCACGACCGCAATACCGTGCGGCACTTCCTTATTGAGCGTGCGCAACAGCTTTTCGCGGATCAGCTCGGCAGCCACCTGACGCTCGGGCTGATCGGTTGCAATGTCCTCGGGGAAATACCAGGGCGACTCCGAAAGGAAGGGCTTGCATTCATCCAGCACTTCCTTCACGCCCTTGCCGTTTTTGGCGCAGATCGGCACGACAGCCGAGAAGGTATGCTTGTCCGCATAGGACTGAATGGTTTTTGCAATGATCTCGCGGTTATACATATCGATCTTGTTGAGCGCCAGCACGCAGGGCACACCGCTTCTCTTCAAATAGGTAATGATATCCTCCTCCACGCGGGTAATCTCCTTGCCGGTATCAACCACCATGATCACGGCATCCGCCTCGTACATGGTATTGTTGGCTTCCTTGACCATATAATCACCCAGCTCGTTTTGCGGACGGTGAATACCGGGGGTATCGATAAATACGTACTGATCCTCGCCCACGGTATGAATACCCGTGATGCGGTTACGGGTGGTCTGGGGCTTGGAGGACACGATTGCCACCTTTTCGCCCAAAATTGCGTTGAGCAGCGTGGACTTGCCCACGTTGGGTCTGCCCACGATTGCGATAAATCCTGTTTTTCTCATATGTTTTTCTTCCTCTATTTTTCGTTGATCTGATTTTGCTCTACAAAAGCGTGCACGTCGTCGCGGAACAGATCCACCGACTCACCCGTGATCAGGCTGTAGACGCGAATGGTCTGCGGTGCGGTCTTGGTACCGTAGCCTCCCACGATCACGTAAAAGGGCTCGTTTCTGATCTGCAGCGTCCAGCCCACGTATCCGTCCTTATCGTTGATGCTCTCACTCTTCTCATATTTACGGAAATCACTCCAGGTAGCAGCCGCTCCCTTATCTGCAACGGCAAGCAGCGCGCCGATAGGCATTTGCGCCTCAATTGCCTCCGCCTCCTTTTTGGCGTTGACCATCTCGGAGATGCGCCAAACGCTCAAGGGACCGAGAAAGACCAAAAATACGGCAAGACAAACCAAAAACGTGATCAGCTTGACGTTGCGCGTGGCAAAGGTTTCGGTTTTCCCCACCGTTGCCTGCTCTTCCTTGGGCTGTTTTTTATAGGGATTCTGCTTTTTATAGGGGTTCTCCCTCTTTTCCGGCTCTTGTCCGTCCATCATCAGCTATGTACCTCCAAGCCAAGCAGCTTCATGATTTCGGATTGTCTGTGTCGCATATCTTGATCGTCTTCCTCACTCTTTTCGTGATCATAGCCCAAGAGGTGCAGCATGGAGTGCACGCAAAGGAAGGCAACCTCGCGCTCATAGGAGTGACCGTACTCCTCTGCCTGTCCCCAAGCCTTTTCCAAGGAGATCACAATATCGCCCAGGTTATTACGGATCTCGTCCAACGCGGGCTCGTCCGCCTCTCCCTCGTAATCAAAGAGCGGGAAGGAGAGCACGTCGGTCTCGCGGTCGATGTGTCTGAATTTGTTGTTGAGCTCGCGGATACCCATATTGTCGGTAAAGGTCAGCGAAACCTCACAGCCGTTGCAAAACTGCTCGTAATCAAGCGTTGCCTCAATGGCGCGGCGCATCAGGATCTTGAGTCCGTAGGTAATGGGCATGACATCCTGCTCGTTTTCAAAATAGATCTTCAAAAGCATCTTGCGTCTCATTTGTGTGTATCCTCTCTTTTGCTGTAATGATATTTTTTATCCTTGGTACGGTGCTCCTGCTTTTCTCTGTCGTATTTTTCATAAGCAAGAATGATCTTTTGCACCAGTCTGTGACGCACCACGTCCTTTTCGGTAAAGCGGTGCAGCGCGATATCCTCAATGCCATCCAGGATCTTGACAACCTCCGCAAGCCCGGACTTTTGACCCGAGGGCAGGTCGGTCTGCGTCAAATCACCCGTGACCACCATCTTGGAGCGGAAGCCGAGTCGCGTCAAAAACATTTTCATCTGCTCGGGAGTTGCGTTCTGTGCCTCATCCAAAATAATAAAGGAATCGTCCAAGGTGCGTCCGCGCATATACGCCAGAGGAGCCACCTCAATGATGCCCTTTTCCACCTGACGCGCGTAATTCTCCGCTCCCAGCATTTCAAAGAGCGCATCGTAAAGCGGACGCAGATAAGGATCGATCTTACTTTGCAGATCACCCGGCAGAAAGCCCAGCTTTTCGCCCGCTTCAATGGCGGGACGAGTCAGAATGATACGCGAAACCTGACGATCGCGCAGCGCCTTGACCGCCATGGCAACCGCAAGGAAGGTCTTACCCGTGCCCGCAGGGCCAACGCCTAAAATAATCGTATTTTTGCGGATCGCCTCTACGTATTGCTTCTGCCCCACCGTCTTTGCCTTGATGGGCTTGCCCTTGGTGGTCACGCAGATGCAATCGTCGCCAAGCTCTGCAAGCTCGCGCGCCTTACCGCTGTCCACCATATCGATGACGTAGCGCACGCTTTGCTCGGAAAGCTGGCTGTATTTGATCATGTCTGCAAGGTATTCGATTACCGCAGCACCCTTGTTGACCTGCTCGCGATCCTCGCCCGAAATGATGATGCTGTCACCACCGTCATCGGTCGCGCGGTTGCGGATGCTGACGCCCATGGTCTGCTCCACCGCTCTGACGTTGACGTCATAGCTGCCGAAAATGGCAGCGGTATCCTCCGAGGAGGCTACCTTGATAATTCTCTGTTCCATAAATCTATCCTTTGTTTTTGATGTCGATCTCAAATTCCTGCACCGCGGCAATATCCGCAATGCATATCACGTCGGCGTGCAGCACCACGCTGCTCTTGCCGATCTCGGTGTAAATATGCTTTTCCAAAAGCTCCCCGTCGCGCAACGTATCCGCGATCTGCTCGGCAAGCTCCCGATATGCCAACGTCAGCGCCGCCTCGGGCGTGCGATAAGCCTGCTCCATGACGTAAGGCAAGCACCGCTTCGTACATATCTCCAAGGGGAAGTCCACCCCCGACACGGGGCTACAGTTCTCCACGATATACATTATATCATAAACACCACCGCAATTTCCAGTACTTTTGTAAAGTTTTATGGGAAAAGAGAAAAAATTTAACGTTTTTTTCTCAAAGACCTCACCCGTATACACCTTTTTTTCATATGAATACGGAATTTCCACCGAAAAGGAGTACGACGTGCGCGCCAGCACCTTCCCGGACGCCCTTGTAAAGCGGAAGCCGCTTGCTGCGCTGTCGTACACACCGGCTATCAATATCTCTTCCTTTCCCACCTGCTGCCCTTCCCTGACCAGCACGTTGCCGCGGTACAGCTCAACCGCCACCACCTCGCCTCCTCGCGAAGCAACGATATGTGCGGGCTTGAGCTGCGGTTTGGGCGCGGGCAGCCGCTGCTCGATCAGCTCCACGCTTGCCACGTTGCCGCGAATGTTGACAGACAGCCAACCGATTTTATCGGTAGAGAGCATGACGCGGTTCTCAAGGCGGTCGGTATCAAGCCCCGGAATAAACGTCCCCACCGTAAAGCCCTGCGAAGCCAGCAGCTCCCTGACCTCGCGCTCGGTCATAGTGCCGTTACCGATCACGCGGATATCAAATATAAAGCACTCCGAGGCAACAAGCAGCGCCAGCGCGCACAAGGCTCCCGCTACAAGCCCGGGACGGCGTGCCAGTCTGCGCAAAAGCTGCGGCAATCCCCCACGCTTCTCTATCAAAAACGGCACGTTTGCTTGTGCAAGCAGGCTGCAAAGCCTGCGCCCGTACCCAGCACGCAAGCAAAAGCGCATTACCTCACCGTCGCTGCCGCCGTCGAGATAGACAATGCCCTCTTTCATGCAAATATTGAGCACCTGCTCGGCATACACACGCTCAAAGCGAACCACCAAATAGCCAAGCAGCCAATATGCGGGCATCATGCCTGCTCCTTTCCGACAAAGCAGACCGAGCAGATCTGTCCACCCACACCGAGTGCCCCGGAGATAAACGAGGTACACCAAAGCCGCTCTCCGCACACGCGCAGCTGCGTTTTCCCAAGATCCAGCAGCATTTCATTCTCTCCGTATTTGAGTATTTTACAACAGCCCTGCACAAGCAATCTGTTTTGCCCGCGAATTTCAATGCGGATCCCCTCTAAAATATCGGGCGAGATATCAAATTTTCGCTCCAGCCATTCCACCGCACCCACGTGACCGTCTTTTTTGCGACGCTGCATATTTTCCCTCCGTCAGACCTATATTGTAGCACATGCCATTATATGAAGCGCAGGGAGGGTGTATGATAAAAAGAGAGCACCGAGGAAGCATAGGCAGCCTTGGATTCGGACTATTGGGTGCAGGCTGTATCCTGCTTTTACTTTTTTATGCGGACAGCGCGGTCAAAGCGGTGCTGCAAGGGCTTTCCCTATGCAAAAGCACGGTCATCCCCTCGCTGTTTCCCTTTATGGTCGCCTCCGAGCTTTTGGTGCGCAGCGGCGGCGCGGCAGCCGTCGGCAACCTGCTCTCCCGCCCCATGCAGCACCTTTTGGGAGTGCCCGGTGCTGCCGCTTGCCCCATCGTGCTGGGGGCTTTATGCGGCTTTCCCACCGGTGCGCGTGCCGCGGCAGCCTTGTACGACGAGGGCGCACTTACCCGTAAGCAATGCACAAGGCTGATGACCTTTATCAATAATCCAAGCTCGGCATACACGATCAGCGCGGTGGGCACCTCTCTTTTGGGAAGTCGCAGGCTGGGGCTGGTGCTTTGGGTCGTCAGCCTTGCCTGCTCCCTGGGGACCGCGCTGCTGACGCGTCCGCTGTTTGGAGACGACGAACAACCGACAGCGGCACAGTCGCAGCCCGTGCGTATGGGTGCAGACGTTTTCACGGGATCGATCAGCGCGGCGGCGCAAAGCATGCTGACGGTATGCGCGTACGTGCTGTTCTTCTCGGCTGTGCTCGGTGCTGCGCAGGATGCACTTTGCGTGCTTTCCCTGCCGCCCTTCCTGAATGCCGTTTTGTACGGTGTGCTGGAATTATCGGGCGGGGTAACACGGGCTGCACAGCTGCCGGACCTGACGCAATCCGCCATGCTGTGTGCCGCGCTTTGCTCATGGTCAGGGCTCTCGGTCATGTGTCAGATCATGACGGCTTGCCGCGGCAGGGGCTTTGATTATAAGCCCTATCTGCTTGCCAAAGCAGCCCAAGCTCTGATCTCTGCAGCACTTACGGGGCTTGCCGTGCGCTATCTGCTCCCCCATTTGCCGCCCGAAAACGTGCACGCAGGTCTGCTTTTGCCCCAAGCCACGGCACTGCTCTTCGCAAAGGCCGTCAATCTTACGTTTGCGGGAGCATGTGCTTGGACGCTGGTCAAAAATGCCACGGCTCGTATGCACCGCGCCCCTGCCTTCGACATATACTGCCATTGAAGGGCATCTCCCTTCACGAAAGGCGGTCACCATGAAGCATACAGAACATTCAAAGCAGCAAAATCCTCCGTCTTTGGCAGCACGGACGGTTGCGGTGATCGGCTCTGCCACCTACGCCGCCAAGGCACGCGAGGCACTTGCCCGCGCCGCTGTGCGTGCCGAGGTGGTCAAGCTCAGCTATTCAACCACGCACGCGGGCTGCGTGTACGGCGTTGCCTTCCCAAGCGTGCAAACGCCCAACGCTGCATACGTGCTTGATCGTGCCGGTATTGCCGTGCGGGAATATATGGAGAGTGACACGTGAACGCACCTGTCTATCTCGATCATGCTGCAACCTCATGGCCCAAGCCCCCTGCCGTGCACCGTGCGGTATACGACTGCATGGCGCGCGCGGGAGGCAACCCGGGGCACGGCGCTCACGCGCTTTCCGACGCAGCCGCGCAGATCGTATACGATTGCCGCTGTGCGCTTGCCAAGGAGTTTGGTGCAAGCGGCCCCGAGCGCGTGATCTTTACCGCGGGCGCAACTCACGCGCTTAATCTTGCCCTGCATGGGGCTTTGCAAAAGGGCGACCACGTGTTGTGCTCGGACATGGAGCACAACGCGGTGTATCGCCCCTTATGCGAGCTGCAGCGGCGCGGTGTCATCACCTTTGATACCTTTCTCTCCCCCGCATCCGATCCGCGCATCGGTACGGCACGCATCGTCACAGACGCGGCAGCAAAGAAAAAGCAGAACACACGCATGCTGGTGTGCTCGCACATGTCCAATATCGTGTCATCGGTCATGCCGCTTGCCGCACTCGGCGCATTCTGCCGACGGCACGGCATGCTGTTTTGTGTGGATGCCGCGCAATCCGCAGGGCATTTGCCCATTGATATGCAGCAGATGCAGATCGACCTGCTTTGCATTCCCGGGCATAAAGGACTTTACGGTCTACAGGGCTGCGGTGCGCTGATTTTGGGCGATGGCGTGACGCTGACACCGCTTTTGCAGGGCGGCAACGGCGTTTTCTCACTTTCGGGAGAGATGCCGGAGCTGCCGCCCGAACGGTATGAGGCGGGCACGCTGCCTACTCCTGCAATTGCAGGACTTTTGGCAGGACTTGGCAACGTACAAGCACGCGGTATCGGCACGATCATGGCGCAGGACAAACATCTTTATGATCGCGCTCGCGCCATGCTTGCGGGATTTGCGGGCTTGCACGTGTGCGCACCGCATTGCCGAGGCCCCGTGCTGCTCTTTTATCACGATCGCATCCCCTCCGACGCTTTGGGCGCGGAGCTTGATCGGCGCGGGATCTGCACGCGCGCGGGCTTTCATTGCACCGCGCTCGGGCACGGCACGCTGGGCACACCCGACACGGGTGCTGTGCGCGTAAGCTTTGGTATGGACACCACCCCTGCAGACCTTGACGCGCTGTACGGTGCAATGAAGGAAATTTTGCTGTAAAATAAAGCGATATCGCAAACCGGGCACGCGCGACAACGAAGTTTTTTCCGACGTTGTCGATGCGTGCCCGGTTTGCGATGCCGCTTTTGTGTATATCAATTTTACTCTCTTGCAGGCAGGAGCTCTCCGTCAGAGCAGATAATTCCGGTACCCTGCAAGGATCTCAGCTCGCAGCTGACCTGCGCCCATTGTACTTTTGTTCCCGCAAAGGTGATCTCCTTGAAAAAAGAGCTTGGCATGCGAACGGTATGCACCGTTGCAGGAAGGATCAGCTGATCCATGTATGCTGTATAGTGCCAATTTCCGTCATAAGTACCGTCCGCAAGATTCTCGCTTTGTACCTTGAGCACCTTGCAGTCCGCTTGGTATCTCGCCTTTTCGTCAAAGCCCGCGTAGGTCGTCAGACAACGCGAAATCATTTCCATGCTATCCTCGGTCACATTGCTGTCCAATACGTAGATATCCGCGTACTCCACGATCGGAAAGACTTCGAGAAGCTCAAGCTTGCTCTGCTCTTCAAGCCCGGTAATGCTGAACTTCAGATAATGCGAGGTCATTTTTACGTAATCAAACTCTTTTATGCCGTTTTCCTTGATGGTGGAGCAAAGTGCCTCAAAATCCTCCGCCAACATCCAATGCGGCACGTTTCTGTAGGGCGTATCATACAACATTACCTCAACCCCCACAACCGTATCACCATCGGGGGATTTTTCGGGAATCTCCACCGTATAGGATTGCATGATATCGGGGCGCGTCAGAATATCCGATACGTAGCAGGTACCGTCACCGTTCGAGGTATAGATCAGCTCATAGGGGCTTTTGCCCAAAAGATCCTCGGTCTGATCGACCAGATCGTCAACCAATTCCCCGAACGAGTCACAGCCGTAAAAGCTGCTGCAAAGAAGTATCAAAGCCAGCAAAAATCCAAACACAGATATACGTTTCTTCATATCAATTCCTCCCAAACAGTTTATATGGTTATATCATAGCACAAATCGATTTCCTTGTAAAGACCTTCACGAAAAATTACAGCATATGCTTTTCTTTCAAAAACGCGTCAAGCACTTCGGCTGCAAGTGCAACCAGATTGGGGCACGGACGCTTACTGTAATATTCCGCAGATCTCTGCTCGGGGTCACCGCCCGTCGTGGTTTCCACCCCTGCAAGCAGCTCACGGCAAACGATCGAACCACCCGATTGAGCCTTGAAGCGCTCAGCCAATTCGCGGATATCGGCATACACGCGCTTTTTGCTTTCCATATCTCCGGGCTCACTATAGCCAAGAACCAAATCGTACACCATAAACATGCCGCTCACCGCACCGCAGACCTCTCTCATTCTGCCCATGCCACCGCCAAAGCCGCTTGCCAGCCTTGCAGCCGTGGTTGTATCAAGTCCCGTAACGTCCTCAAACGCCAGCACCACCGCCTGCGCGCAGGTGTAGCCTTGTAAAAACAAATTTCTTGCTCTCTCGCCTCTCGTATTTGATTGATCCATATGCCCACCGCCTTTCTCATGTGATTATAGCACACGTGCGGGAATTTGTCAATCAAGCGTCGGTGCAGCAGCGAAATTTTTGACAAAATCCGCACAAAAGCATACGATTTTGATTGATTTTTAGCAGGATTTGGGTGAATTTTTTCAGCAAATTTATTATTTTTTCAAAAAAGTCCTTGACAGAACGGCAACGGTTTGCTATAATATACTGGTCGATGACGCCGGTGTGACGGAATCGGCAGACGTACCAGACTCAAAATCTGGCGATGGCAACATCGTGTGGGTTCAAGTCCCACCACCGGCACCAAAAATAAGCGAGCAGGCTTTAGCCTGCTCGCTTATTTTTGCTTTCTCCGTTTTGCGACGTCGAACCCCGTCGCAGTGCGACATAGGCGCAATGCGGCATATTTGCGCAGGCTGTCTTGCCCATTTATTCTGACTTTTGGCGCAAATAAGGGTTCGTAAGTCCCACCACCGGCACCACAAAAGAGCGGATAGGCAAAAGCCTATCCGCTCTTTTGTTGACGGTATTAACGTGGGACTTGAAGGGGGCGCGGCAATGAATGACATGCCGGTGGCATGTCAGAACCGCGCCTGACCGAGGCACGTAGCAAAAGTCCGCATCAAAAAGCGGCTTTTGCGTCGTCGTGCCGAGACTCAAGTCCCACCACCGGCAAGAACATATTTTCCTATTGCATGCGGACAGTCGTGGACGCCTGTCCCTACAAAAAATCGCCCTTTCTATGACCTCAAATCTCCCTCTTCTGAAAGAACACAACCGAGAGATACCACGACAGTGCGTAGATACCCACGACAATCAGCAAAAGCACGGGCAGGACGCTGTCAAGCGCCATGTGCTGCGGTATTTCTTTGCCGAGCACTACGGACGCGCCTCCGCCCAAGCCGCATACAACACCGACCATAACGTAATAGGTGATTCTTCCCTTCTCTACGCCCAGCTTGAAAATAAAGGGCAGGCTGACCGACGAGGAAAACAGCGACAGAATCGCTATAAGCATCAGCGTTATCAGATATTCACGCAGCATAAAGCTACCGCTCATACGCATTTTCACCGCCAGCACGGCTGCAATCACAAGCAGCATCAAAATCTGTCCTATCAGTCCGATCAGATACTTACTGCTGACGATTTGCGTTTTGGTATAGGGCATGGTCATGCTGTATTGCAGCCACCTGCTGCGCTCATCGTATGCAAGCAGCGTGGTGGGGATCAGCCCGCATATCATGCCGGGATAGAACAGGATAAACAGACTATCGTTAAAAAATGCAAGAATCAAAAACAGGACGGATACCACCAACGTCATTCTGCAGTACTTGATCGTCATATAAAAATCCTTGAGTAACAGCCCTTTCATGCTCTCGCCTCCTTTATCATGGTCACGAACAGCTCCTCTATCGTGATCGGTCCGCGCGCAAGCGCTTGCGGTACGTCCTCTCTTTTCATGACCAGCTCAACGCCGTAGGGCGTTTCTCTTTTATGCAAAATCGCCCCTGCGGGAAGCGTTGCAAGCTGCTCCCTTGTGCAGCGCACGCTGCAGTACATATCCAACAAAGCATCCTTTTCTTGGCAAAGCAACAGCTTGCCACGGTGCAGAAACGCCACGTAATCACAAAGACGCTCCAGGTCGCTGACGATGTGCGAGGAAATGAGAATGGAATGCTCCTCGTCCCTTGTAAACTCGTAAAACATTTCCACCACCTCATCGCGCACCACGGGGTCAAGACCGCCCGTTGGCTCGTCCAACACAAGCAGCTTGGCACCGTGCGACATGGCAACGGCAATGCCCAGCTTCATCTTCATACCGCGCGAAAACTCCTTAAACGGCTTTTTTTCGGGCAAGGAAAGCCGCAAAAGCAGCTCGTTGTATTTTGCCATATCCCAATTTTTATAAGTGTTTTGCATGACCTTGCCAACCTGACGTGCGTTTAAGCATTCGGGAATGCCCACCTCGTCCAGCACCACGCCCACGTCTTCCTTAATGTCGCGTGCATGCTTATGATGATCCATACCAAGCACCGAAATATAGCCGTCGTCAAGCTGCAGCATATCCAGAATGAGCTTGATCGTGGTTGACTTTCCAGCACCGTTTTGCCCGATCAAACCGATGATGCAGCCGCCGGGCAGCGTCAGATCAATGCCTTCAAGGCAAAAATCGGGGTATTTTTTGGTGACGTTTCTCAGCTCCAATGCGTTCATTCTTTTTCCTCCATGCAAAACGTGATCATTTCAATAACGTCCTCCAAAGACAAATTGCAGGATACGGCAAGGCGCGCGATCTGCTCTGCGTGCTGCTCGATGCGGCGCAGATTTTCCTCGCGCAAAAGCTCCACGTTCTTGGGAGCAACGTAGCAACCCTTGGCAGGCAGCGTATAAATAAAGCCTTCCCTTTCCAGCTCCTCGTAGGCACGCTTGGTGGTGATAAAGCTGATGCGCAGATCCTTGGCAAGTCCGCGAATGGAGGGCAGCAGCTCGTGCTCTGCAAGCTCACCGCCGATGATCTGATTTTTGATCTGCGAGTAGATCTGGTTGTAGATCGGCTCTCCGCTCTTATTGTCAATGAGAATGTTCACGTTGTCACCTCTGTTATTACTGTATATGTACATTATACACAGTTGACATGTCTTTGTCAAGTGGCTGTGGCAAATTTCCGATTCCAAACATACCATAATACAGAAAAGCTCTCCAGGAGGTAAACGTATGGATAACAGCTCCCCCTCTCGCACCCCGTCGGGTGAAGGGTACTTGATCGTGCAGGTCAGCACGGCAGGCGGTGCGATCCCTTTGCCCGGTGCGATCGTAACCGTGCGCGACTATGATCCCGAGAACATAGGCGACGTGGGCAACGTGATCTCGTCCATGGTCACCGACCGCAGCGGTAAAACGCCCCTTCTTTCTCTGCCCGCTCCTGCACGTGCGCTCTCTCAAGCCCCGGGCTCTCGTATTTTGCCCTACGCACTTTACAGCATAGACGTACAAACCGAACGCTACTATGAAACTTACTACGCAAGCGTGCCTATTTTCGACGGGATCGTTGCCGTGCAGCCCGCCGTGCTGCAGGCTTTGCCGGATAACGAATATACCGACAACAAAGGACGCAACGTGCAGATCTTTTACGAGTCGGTCAATCCCGATCTGTAAAGGAGGTTACTTATGCCCGACACGCCCATCATTCCCGAAACCATTACCGTGCACCTCGGTGCACCCGACAGTACGGCACAAAACGTGACACTGCCCTTTCTTGACTACGTCACGAACGTCGCATCCTCGGAAATCTACCCCACCTGGCCCGAAAACGCCATTCGCGCCAATATATACGCACAGATCTCCTTTGCGCTCAACCGTATCTATACGCAATACTACCGCTCGCGCGGCTATGATTTCGACATCACCAACTCCACCGCCATTGACCAATCCTTTGTCCAAGGGCGGGATATTTTTGACAACGTCCGCGAGATCGCGGGCGAGATCTTTGACAGCTACGTGCGCAGACGCGGCAGCGTAGAACCGCTGTTCACCGCCTACTGCGACGGCGTAGAAGTCAGCTGCAACGGGCTTTCACAATGGGGATCGGTCGATCTTGCCAATCGCGGACTCTCTCCTTACGAAATTCTGACTACCTATTACGGCGACGATATCGACATCGTGACAGGCGTACCCGTGGCGGGACTGACCGCCTCCCTACCGGAATTTCCTTTGCGCGTAGGAAGCGTGGGCGACGACGTGCGCACCGTGCAGATCAGGCTCAACCGCATAGCGCAAAACTATCCCGCCATTCCCAAGATCGTGCAGACCGACGGCATTTTCGTCGAGGATACCGAGGCGGCTGTACGCGCCTTTCAGGAGATCTTCAACCTCACGCCGGACGGCATTGTGGGGCGCGCGACCTGGTTTGCCATTCAAGCTATTTACGCGGGTGTAAAACGGCTCAACGAGCTGGACTCCGAGGGCATACGCTTGGAAGAGGTCACCAAGCAATTTCCCGAGGTACTGCGCCAAGGGGACAGCGGCACGGGTGTGCTCAGCCTGCAATATTACCTGAGCTTTCTTGCCGCTTATTACAACACCATTCCTGCCGTGGCAATAGACGGGGTGTTCGGCTCTGCCACGCGCGCTGCCGTGGCGGATCTGCAGACCACGTTCGGGCTTGCGCCCGACGGCATTGTGGGCCCCGAAACGTGGGAGACCATGTACCGCGCCTACCTTGGTATCGTGGGCACGGTACCCGAGGAATATACCGTCAGCGGTGCCATACCCTTCCCGGGGGTGGTGCTGCGGCAGGGGGCGGATTCGCCCGCCGTGCGCGTGCTGCAGGAGTACCTGAACCGTATCTCCCAAGCCTATCCGTCCATTCCCTCAATCACGCCCACAGGGTACTTCGGCAATCAGACCGAGAGTGCCGTGCGCGCCTTTCGCGCAGAATTCGGGCTGCCCGCATCGGGCGTGGTGGATGCGATCGCTTGGACTGCCATTGCGGATCTTTACGCGGATCTGATCGCGTCCGATTCCCTGCAAGACGGGCAGTACCCGGGGTTTGCCATTGGTGAGTCGTGAAAGGAGAAGAGTATGCCCAATCAAAGTAACCATCCCAACTACTCGCCTGCCGTTGCCAATCTGCAAAGATATCTGCGGCAGCTGGCATATCACACCGAGAAAATCGGTCAAGTACCGGTGGACGGCATTTTCGATTCCGCCACGCAAAACGCACTATCCGATTATCAGCGCACGGTCGGCTTACCCGTTACGGGCACGGCAGATCGCGAAACGTGGGAGCGGTTGTACGCCGATTATCTTGCCTCGCTGGCACTGTATTCGCCTCCCACGCCCGTTTCCCTGTTTTTGCAAGCACCGCCGGACGGATACCTTGATCTTGGCGCGGTGGGCATTGACGTAGCTGTTTTGCAGTATATGCTTGGCGAGCTGACGCTGCTTTATCTGCTCACTCCGCCCATGGTCACGGGAGAATACGACGCTGCCACGCAAAACGCCGTAAAGGAAATGCAAGAATATTTGGGGATTGTCCCCAACGGACTTGTGGATATTCTGACCTGGAACGCCATTACCGACAGATTTAACTCGCTTCCCGCAGGAAGCGAGGCGCAATAAATAAAGACTTGCCCCGTTGCGACATTTTTTTCGCATCGGGGCGTTTATAATGGAAATACAATTGATAAAAGAAAGGAATATTTCCATTATGCTATGTGAAAAATGTAAAAAGAAAAAGGCGACCGTCTTCTACAACGAAAACCTGGGCGGCAAAACGCGCTCCTGCTCGCTTTGTGCGGACTGCGCCGAGACCATGCGACGCACAGGCGAGCTGGAGGACGTTCGTATTCCCGCTGCTTCCTCCGCGTTCGGCTGCAGCGAAAGTGCCATGTTCGGCAATCTCTGCGGTATCACCGTGCCGCATAATATTGCCGCCGTGCGCACCTGCCCCGTTTGCGCCTCAACGCTGGCAGGCATTGCAGAAAGCGGCAGCGTGGGATGTGCCGCCTGCTACAAGACCTTTCGCGATGAGATCTCCGGCTCGCTGCACGCCCTGCCCCAAGGCACGCCCTATCCCGGTCGCATGCCGCGAGGCTTCAGGCTTCGCCTTGAAAGAGAGGCTCGTGCGGCACTATTGAAGGAGCAGATGAAGCAGGCTGTGCTTGCAGAGGATTTTGAAACAGCAGCCCTTTTGCGCGATCAGATCCACACGCTCAAGACGCAAAACGCATAAAACAAGGAGGAACACACAATGGCTTGGTACAATACCCCCGGATACGAAAACGACACCGTGATCTTCTCACGCATTACCCTCTCGCGAAATCTGGAAAAATACCCCTTCTTTCAACGCATCTCTCCCAAGCAAGCAGCGGAGATCATTGCAAATATTGGCGGCATGCTGGAGGGCAACGGCTTTTCCATGATCAATTTTTCGGACATTTCTCCCACGGCAGCTGCATCCTATGCGGAAAAATACTACGCCACGCGGGAATTTGCCTCGATCAGTCTGCCGCACGCGCTGCTCTTAAACGAGCCCTGCAATCTCTCGGTCATGCTGGGCGGCAGAGATCACGTGCAGATCTGCTGCACGCTTCCCGGGCTTTCGCTGCAGGACGCGGCGGCAAACGCCTTCAAGATGGACGATCTGATTGATGATAAGGAAACCTACGCCTTTGACGCGGGGCTTGGATATCTGTGCTCCGACCCCTTGGAGTGCGGTACGGCTATGCGCGCCTACACCCTGCTCTTTTTGCCCGCGCTGACGCTGCACGAGCAGGTAGAGCCGCTTTCGGTCAAGCTCTCGGGGCTTGGCATTTCTTTGCGCCCCATGATGAGCGGCACGCAGGGGCAAAATTGCCTTTACATGATGTCCTGCCGCTCCTCTCTGCGCATCTCGGAGCAAGAGATGCTGGAGAGAATGGAGGATACCGCACGTCAGATCCTTGAAAGTGAGCGAAAGCTGTGCGAGAAGGCAAAAAGCGAGCGCGCCGCCTACCTGACCGACCGCGCCATGCGAGCACGTGCCATTCTTTCAGGGGCGCATCTGCTGAGTGCTGACGAATTTCTGCATTTATCAGCGGACGTGCGCTTTGGCGTCAGTCTGGGAATTCTGCAGGACATCTCCCCCGATCTGCTCAACACGCTGCTGGTAGAGATCATGCCCTGCACCATGACGCTCTGCGCTGAGCAGCCCTTGCGCACCGCGCAGGAGCGCGATTTGTTCCGTGCCGCACTCGTCAAGCAGCGCCTGGGGGCATAACGTCGGCAAAATGAACACGAAATTTACAAAAAAAGCCCAGAATGCGCTGGGACTTTCGCAAAAATACGCAGCCGAGCTGGGGCACACCTATATCGGCTCGGAGCACCTGCTCATGGGGCTTGTGGGCGAGAGCGACTGCGTTGCCGCCAAGATTTTGCAGGCGCGGGGGGCGGATCTCTCCCGCGTACGCGACGCGGTCGCTTCGCTGACGGGCGTGGGCTCTTATTCGGTAGTGTCTCCCGAGGACATGACACCCAGGCTGCGCAGGATCATAGAGGGTGCTGCACGCGAATGCGCACAAACTGCGCAGACCTATATCGGTACGGAGCACTTGCTGCTCTCCATCTGCTGCGAGCACGACGCGGTCGCCTCGCGTATCCTGGACGGCATGGGCATTCCGACCTCCGAGCTGGTTTCGGATTGTAAAAGCTTTATAAGCAATCCCAAAAAGGGCAGCAAGCAGCCGCGCTCCAAGGATAAAAGTGAGGGCGTGCTGCAGGGGTACGGCAAGGATCTGACCGCCATTGCAAAAGCGAGCTCACCCGATCCCGTGATCGGGCGTGACGAGGAAAGCGCACGCGTTATTCAGATCCTATCACGCAAGCAAAAGAACAACCCCTGCCTGATCGGTGAGCCTGGCGTGGGCAAAACCGCCGTGGTGGAGGGCTTGGCGCAGCGCATTGCTGCAGGTGAGGTGCCCGATAACCTGAGGGACAAGCAGATCATCTCGCTCGATCTTGCCTCCATGATTGCGGGAGCGAAATACCGCGGCGAGTTTGAAGAGCGATTCAAGGCGGTGCTCTCGCGCGCCTCGTCCGATCCCGATATCATTCTCTTTATCGACGAGATCCACACCATCATCGGTGCGGGAGCTGCAGAGGGGGCTGTGGATGCGGCAAACATCATCAAGCCCGCCCTGGCGCGCGGCGAGATGCAGGTCATCGGTGCCACAACGCTGACGGAATACCGCCGCTATATCGAAAAGGACGCGGCGCTGGAGCGCAGATTTCAATCGGTGCTGATCAAAGAGCCGACCGCAGAGCAGACCATGGAAATTCTCAAGGGCTTGCGTCCGAGATATCAGGAGCATCACAGCCTTGCCATTTCGGACGGGGCACTCATGGCAGCCGTGAGCATGTCGCAGCGGTATATCACAGACCGCTTTTTGCCCGACAAGGCGATCGACCTTGTAGACGAGGCGGCGGCGCGCCTGCGGCTCTCGCTTTGCAAGGCGTCTCCCGAGATCAAAGCCTTGCAGGCAGAGCTCTCGGAGCTTGCCGCGCAAAAGGAGCAGGCGGTATTGGAGCAGGATTTTACACGTGCAGCCAAGATACGCGAGCAGGAAATTGCCGCACAGGGAAAGCTTACAGAGCTGCAAACAGACCTGCATGCGGACAAGGTGCCGGCTATGCCCACCGTGACCGAGCGCGAGATTGCCGAGGTGGTCACGCAATGGACGCAGATTCCCGTGACGGGGCTGTTGCGCTCGGAGCGTGAGCGGCTGCTTGCCTTAGAGGACGAGCTGTGCGCGCGCGTGATCGGGCAGGATCGGGCGGCGCGTGCGGTGGCGGCTGCCATCAAGCGCGGCAGAACAGGCATGAAGCAGGCAGGCAGACCCATTGGGTCGTTCATCTTTCTCGGTCACACGGGCGTGGGAAAAACGCTGATGTGCAAAGCCTTGGCGCACGCGCTGTTTGGCACGGAGGACGCCATGATACGGCTTGATATGTCGGAATATATGGAAAAGCACAGCGTATCCAAGCTGATCGGCTCTCCCCCCGGCTACGTGGGCTTTGAAGAGGGCGGTCAGCTTACAGAGCGCGTGCGGCGTGCGCCCTACAGCGTGTTGCTCTTTGACGAGATAGAAAAGGCGCATCCGGACGTGTTTCATCTGCTTTTGCAGGTGCTGGACGACGGCAGCCTGCGCGACAGCCAGGGGCGGCGCGTGGATTTTTCCAATACGGTCATCATCATGACAAGCAATGCAGGCACAGGAAAGCGCACTCGCAGCATCGGCTTTTCATCGGGCGAGCAGAGCGAGGCGGACGCGCAGATGCGCTCTGCTTTACGCGAGCTGTTCCCTGCCGAGTTCCTTGGCAGAGTGGATCAGGTGATCGTGTTTGCCGACCTTTCGCGTGAGCATGCCGTGCGCATTGCAAGCACTATGCTTGACGAGGTATCAAAACGCGCACAAGCGCTTGGCGTATCGCTGGAATTTGACGCAGGCGTTGCCACGTGGATCACCGAGATCGGCTACGCCCCCGAAAAGGGCGCAAGAGAGCTGCGGCACACGATCACCGAACAGGTCGAGGACGCGTTTGCAAACGCGCTGCTGGAAGAAAAAATCAAGGCGGGAGAAAGAGTCACTGCGAGCGTGGATGACGGAAGGGTGGTATTTACCGCGCAATAAACCGACCGAAAATAAAAAACGTCACTACGCGCGTAGTGACGTTTTTTATTTAATTCATAGGCACCTCGCCCATGATGATCTTGTTATTGTCGTAGAGATACTCGTAAAGCAGCTCGTCAAAGCATTGCTCCTTGATGATATTTCCCTGCTCTGCGTCAAGATAGCGCGCAACGTCCTCAACCGTGATCGCGCCGCCCTGACCGCTGCCCTTGCCGACACCGCTCTTATAGGTGTCATAATACTTGGCTGCATACTCGGTCAATGCCTTTTGGTACTGCTCATCGGGCACCTGCAAGCCTGCATCCTTGACCAATGCGTAAAAGATCATGTCCTTTTCGGCATATCCGTAGGACAGATTCATCATCTTGATCTCATCCAGATCAAACGCTGCCAGCACCGCTTCGTAGCTGACGCCATTGGCGCGTGCCATGCGGCGATAGTAGTCCTCCATGGAACGCAGATAATAGCTCACCGCCTCGTCGGGCACGACGTCCGCCTTGCAGCCCTGTGCGCAAGCCTCCCAAAGAGCGTCGTAAACGATCTCATAATACTGTTCGTTCCAAAGCTGCTCCTTATAGTAAGCGAAAAACTCTGCTGCCTTGGTGCAAGCACCGCTTGTATATTCGGTCACGAATGCATCGGTCAGCTCGGCATACTCACCCTTGATATAGGAAACGGTGACTGTATAGGTGGTCAATACGCCCGCCTCATTCTTGACGGTGACCGC
>JAGBXH010000160.1 GCA_017629395.1 Clostridia bacterium
CGAAGAATTTTCGCCGCAGGCGAATACCCTAGTGCCGCCAATAGGCTTGGTGCTTTTCTTGTTGGCTGCGGCACCGGTGTGCCGAGCATAGCTCCGCACACCGAAGGTGTAGCGGATCAGGTTCGCATTCCCCGCCCGAAGGTCGGAGAGTGGCTCGCGCAGCGAGACATTCTCCAGACGCAGGGCGTGGGAATTCTCGCTTTTGCGCAGCAAAATATGAGTACCCTGGTGCCGCCAATAGGCTTGGTGCTTTTCTTGTTGGCTGCGGCACAATTAAACTCTCCCTCCTCTTTACAATCCCCTTTTTATGTGCTATAATATCCCTGATAACAATCATCGGAGGCAGCCATGACACATCACTTTGACGATCGCAAGTACATCAACCGCGACACCTATCTCCTTTACGCCAACACCAACGAGGAATTTCTGACGCTGCCCTTGCGCGGCGTGGTGCTGGAGCTTCCCGGTCTTGGCGGCGGCTCTTGCCTTGGAGGCTCGCCCGACATGGGCAGCTATGCCACAGATTACGCAAAGGACTTTGGCAAGCACGGCATTCTGCTCGCCTACCTCTTCCCCGGTCCTTGGAGCTGGGGCAACAAGGGTGCTGTGCGTATGGGTGACGCCGTCTTGGACGCCATTTGTGACAAATACGGTGTGAATAACCTGTGCCTTGGCGTTTGCGGCGGCAGCATGGGCGGTCACGGTGCGCTGCTTTTTGCTTCTGACGCGCGCCACACCCCTTGCGTGGTGGCTGTAGCCTGCCCCGGCGTGGATGCGACTGTGCAGCTTGACTGCCGCGCGGACATCACGCGCACCTATATCAGCGCGGTGAGTGGCTACGACATGCCGCTTGAAGACGCCCTGCGCACCATCTCGCCCATCCACCGCATTGCCGATATGCCGCACGCCAAGTATTATATTTGCAGCGACGGTGCGGACGTGCTGTTCCCCGAGCAATTTTGCAACGATTACGTGCAAAAGTTGCGCGACGCAGGACACGACGTGACCTATGACCGCCAGCCCGGGCTTGGGCACGGTGACTTTTTCCCCGAAGTGCGCCAAAACCTGCACGACGCACTCAAAAACGCCATTCTGAACGCATAAGGAGTTTGCCATGTACACCAAATCCGATCTTCTTTCTCAGCTTGAAGCGCTGCGCATTCCGCGCGACCGCGTCGTTCTCATGCACTCTTCCCTGCGCCTTGTAGGACAGATCGAGGGCGGTGCCAAGACCTTGCTTGACGCGCTGATCGAGCATTTCACCGCCGAGGGCGGGCTTTTCTGCGTGCCCACGCATACTTGGGCAAATCTTTCCAAAGATATTGTGCTGGACGTAAACGATCCGCACACCTGCCTTGGCGCATTCTCGGATTTTGCGCTCGCGGACGGGCGCGGTGTGCGCTCCGAGAACCCCACGCACTATATGGTGGTGTTTGGTGACCGAGAGAAAGCCGATGCTTTCGTGGCGGGCGAAATCGACGTGATATCGGGCACAGCTCCCGAAAGCTGCTACGGCAAGCTATACGAAATGGGCGGTTACGTACTGCTCGTGGGTGTTTCACACGCGCGCAACACGTATTTGCACGCGGTGGACGAGATGCTGCACCTGCCCAATCGCATCACGGAAGATACCACCGAGGTTAAGATCAAACGCGCATCGGGCGAGGTAGTCACGAGATGCGTCAAGCGTCACAGTTGCAGCTTCACCAATGACATTTCGGCACGCTTCCCGCAGTTTGAAACTGCATTCCGCTACCACGGTGCCATCACCGACGGGCACCTCGGTGACGCGCCCGTGCAGGCGTGCGACGCGCGCATCATGAAGCAGGTCATGGAAACGATTTTTTCCCGTGCCGACCGCGATCCCCTGTCCGATGAGGCGGCTCTGTCCCCCATTTGGTACGTCAAAAAGTAAAAACACCCGCACCGCGATCATGATCGCGGTGCGGGTTTGTTTATGGCATATTATCCTCGGTATAAAAGCAATCATATTGCCATCTGATCGGGTTTTCATAAATGTATTTGGCGATTTGTTCGTAATCCTCGCGGTTGCGGATAATGTGGTCGTGGAAAGATTTCTGCCAAATTGGCTTTCTAATTGCCTTTGAAACGTGTCTTTTCATCTGCCCCACAGCGGTTAAAACCGATCCCTTGTTCGTAGGGGAGGATATCATCCTCCCGCACGCTTCGGGAATGACCAGGATCATATGAACATGATTCGGCATGATCACATAATCCCATACTTCAATATTGGGATAATGAACAGGA
>JAGBXH010000161.1 GCA_017629395.1 Clostridia bacterium
AAGAGCGTGCGCCTCGGTGACACCGATTTTTACCTCTATAACGAGGCGGTGCAGGTGCTGCCTGCAGATACTGTGGTGTGTCTTTTGCGCCAGTTTGCCATAGGGCAGAGCAGCAAGGACGAGATCTACAACCGTTCCGTTGCGCTGTTTGACGCGATCGTAGCGTACGACGTGGCGGAGTAACGCGTAACACGTAGGGCGGGGGCTTGCTCCCGCCGCTGATAAGACAAAGCCCTTGCCGAAAGGTAAGGGCTTTTGTGTTGGGATTTTATGTGAGAAAATTCTCTCCGTTCTTTTTGAGCAAGGAGCTGCAAAAAGAACCAAAAACAGCGTTTTGAGTTTTTCGCGCCTGCGGGCGCGACTTGGGGCGCTGCCCCAAGACCCTGCGAGCTTTTGAAAAAGCTCGAGCAAAACTTTTCAAGAGGGGGCGTGTGTGGTCAAAACACTGTTTCAATCACTTTAGCAGTACCTTCGGGCGAATACCGCCAATGCTCCAGATGCGTTGTCTGCTCGGGATCGATAAAGTACCTCAGCTCCGCGTGCGCCGGCTCACCGCGATAGGAGTCAATGAGCACCAGCTTGATCTTCATGCGATCGGGCTGAATGCTCTTGATGTATACGCCCGTATAGCGTCCCACGCAAGCCTGCAGGCGCGCAACGGTGTTGGCGTCCGCATCGGGGCGCAGCTCGGCAAGGCCTGCAAGATTGGGGGTCAGCTCCACGAATACGCCGTATCTCTCCACGCTGCGGATAATGCCCGCTGCGGTTTGCCCCGTGCAAAAAAGGGCGGCGTTTTGCTCCCACGTGCCAAGCAGCTCGCGTAAAGAAAGCGTGATCCTGCCGCTCTCGCGGTCAACGGCACGCACGGTGCACCAAAGCATCATGCCGGGCTGCAGACGGTCATGCGGGTGAGAGATGCGCGAGACTGAAATGCAGTCCAGCGGCAAGAGGGCACAAATGCCGCAGCCCACGTCACAAAACGCACCAAAGCGTTCCAGATGCGTTACGCGCACGGGAATGATATCGCCCGCGCAGAGCCGCGAGAGCCTATGTAAAACGCATCTGCGCTGCGCATTTTTGCGCGAGAGAACGGCAACGGGCTGACCCGATGCGTTGCGCGTGATGCGCTCTACAGTAAAGCAGACGGGCTTTCCTACGCGCGAGATGACGGCAATATCCTTGACTGCTTCACCGTTTTGTGCGAGCACCACCTCACAGCGGGGGATCATCCCTTGCATACAGCCCAGATCCACGTGCAGATTCATTTCGCGGTCGCAAAGCAGTGCGGTGGCTTCTAAAATATCGCCGTTCTCAGCGGCTTTTTCGATACCCGCAGGGGTGGCAAGAGCCTCGGTGTTAAAGAATTGTGAAATGCGGCAGCCCTCGGGGAGATATAAATTTTCCATAATTGCGCTTCCTTTCCTTTGAATGCTACTTTCACTATATGCCATAAGGGAAAACAAGATGCCGCGAAAAAGCGCGTTTTACGCTGAAATTCTGATACGGCGAAAAAGGGAAGTGCACAAAAAACGCAGAAAACGCGAGAAAACGCGAGCATTGTATATGCTAAATTAAAATTTTTCAACTTTTTTTCAAAAAGGTATTGACAAGTAGGAAAGTGCGTGATATAATATGCCGGTAATAAAAACTATCACTATGTTTTGAAAGGAATTTTAACATGTCCACATTCATGCAGAAGAAAGAATCTGTAGTTCGTAAGTGGTACGTCATTGACGCAGCGAACAAGCCTCTCGGCAGAACCGCTGTTGCTGCTGCTGACCTGCTCCGCGGCAAGAACGACCCCACTTTCACTCCCCACGTAGACTGCGGTAACTTCGTAGTTATCATTAACGCAGATAAGGCAGTTCTGACCGGCAGAAAGCTGGAGCAGAAGTACCACTACCACCACTCCGGTTATGTTGGCGGCATGAAGTCCATCCAGTACAAGGAAATGATGGCTAAGCGCCCCGAGATGGCTATGGAGCTGGCAGTTAAGGGTATGCTCCCTCACAACACGCTCGGCCGCACCGCATTCACCAGACTCAAGGTTTATGCAGGTGAAGCTCACAAGCACCAGGCTCAGAAGCCCGAAGCTTACGAGTTTTAATCGAGAGAAAGGAAGGAG
>JAGBXH010000022.1 GCA_017629395.1 Clostridia bacterium
AGCCCAGCGTAAAGCGCAAGAAGAAATCTGAAGCAGCGCGCAAGAGAAAGTATAAGTAATTATAGCAATTAAGAGGTTGAGCCAAGTGCTTGACCTCTTATTGTTTTTTGCTCATGCTTTAGTTACAAAATATCGTGGCGGGATTTGGTCAAGATGCTGAAAAGCGATGCTGCGACTTGACAAAAGTTACAGCGTTGTGTATAATAGTCAGGACGGAGCAATCCGAATTTTGGAAAACGAGGTATGACATCTATGAAAAAAATCCTTTCCGTGCTGGTGCTGGCTGCAATGCTGCTGTCTGCTCTGGCAATCGCTGCGTCTGCCGAAGAGTACGATTACGTCAATCAGGCAGACTACTACGAGCATGAGGCAGTAAAGAGAGACGAGGTTTACGACGAGCAAGCCGGTATCGCTTCTCAGACCTGGAAGGTCCCTTATCTGCCCGTCACCCCCGCTATGGACGGCAAGATCAGCGTTGGCGAGTACGAGAGATTTGAAAATTACGAGGATTATCTGTTCTACGCTATGCGTACAAACGGCGGTCAGAACTCCGTTGATGAGTTCTATGCATTCTTGGACGCTGCCAAGCCCGGTTTCTTTGATGCATATTGGGGCTGGGACGGTCAGTATTTGTACATGGCATTCAACATGGACTGCTTTGACGGTTACTTCTGTGACCCCAGCGTGCACGGTGCTTCTTACCTGTACGCATGCACAGCAGTACAGTTCGGTCTTGGCCGTGCGGACGCTGAATATAGACAGTTCAGCGAGACCGGCTTTGGTATCAACCCCGACGGCAACACCGGTGTGACCACCAAGTGGCTGGGTAACTACATGCCCAACGACACCCAGGACGTTGCGGGCGAATACAACGAAACCACCAAGAGACTGACCATTGAGTTCAGAGTCAACCTCCAGCTTGCGCTGGATATGGACGAAACCGTCAAGAACGGTGACCAGGCTAAGATGTGCTGGCTGCTCAGCGTCGGCGGCGACGGTGACAACCTCAGATGCAAGCAGGTTTCCTTCTGCCACGGTATCGGCGGTACGCAGTCTAACAAGGCTGCACAGTATTTTGCAACCATTACCTTTGACGGTCTGCCTGCCGATAAGGAGATCCCGATTGAGGAGCGCGTAGAGATCAGCGAGATCGACCAGGAATACGACCTGCGTGACTTTGTCGTACTCTCCCAGGATGATGCCATCGGCACCTTCTCCGGCAACAATGCAACCGTTGAAAAGATCACCGAGGGTGATGAGTCCTTTATGAGAATTACGGCAACCGGTGACGAGGCATACGTGTACGGTAACAAGTACCCCGTCAGCGTAAGCAGCGGGACCAATTACGTTGTGATCAAGTACCGCACCTCCTCCACCAAGGCAAACAATATGGGCATTATTTATAAATCCACAACGCTCAAGACATATGACCTGGACGCTACTGCATACGAAGAGGTCAAGGCAGACGGTCAGTGGCACTATCTGTACATCGATATGAACGGTGAAGAGAATTGGAAGGACTGGATCGTATCTCTTGGCATCGTGCCGTTCGTAGCAACCGAGGGCATTGCAGGCGAATCGATTGATATTGCATGGATCAAGTTCTATCACGAGGATCCTTGGGATATTCCCGAGTACGAGGCGGACAGAAAGGCTACCGCTCCCACGACCGAGGAAACCACCGAAGAGCCTACTGTTGCAACCACCGAGGAAGTCGTCACTACTGAGGCTCCCGAAACCGAGGCTGAGACCGAGGCTCCCGCAAAGAAGGGCTGCGGCAGCGTTGTAGGCGGCGCATTTGCAGTCGTTGCACTTCTGGCAGTTGCATTCGTTGCAAAGAAGAAGGAAGACTGATTGCTGATATAAAACCCAATAAAATCGCGGTGTCAAGCATTTGCTTGACACCGCTTTTCTGCGTTATTCGTAAATTTCCAATTCAATGATACTGAACCAGTTTTCACCCTCGCGCCAAAGTCTGACGTAGCGGGCGTTCACGTCAAGGTCGGTCAAGCTGACAAATAGCTCGTCCTTTTTGCCTTGGTAAATGGTCTGATAGCTCTCACCATCGGTGGAGATCTCAATGCGGTAGGGCACCCAAGCCGATTCCAGCATCAGCGTCAGACCCTTGAAGTGTGTGATCTCGCCAAGATCGACCTGCAGCCAAGCCTGCCCCGTGGGCAGCGAGCCCCAGCGGGTGTCCACGTTGCCGTCTACAGCATAGGAGGGAAGGTACGCGCCCTCGTGATTGGTTGCGGTGACGGGCTTATTTAAGGCAAGATTGACCTTGTGTTCCTCTGCGGGGCGGTTGGCTTTATCCTCCTCGGTGGCGGGATGCACCGAAAGCTCGTAGATCGAAACGAAGTTGCCCTTGGGAATGTTCAGCTTGAGGTAACGTGCCGTTTGACCGTACAGATTGATGATGCACGCGCCCGTGCTTTCATCGCGCGTGTAAACGCCCACCTGCTTATAGGTCTTTCCGTCCTCGGAGGCTGAGAGCGTAAAGGGTACGGAAAGGGATTCCCAGAGAATATCAATCTCTCCAATCTCGTAAACTGCCTGCAGATCTACCGTAAACGTGTGTGCAGAGGCGGTACATCCAAGACCGCTCCAGCGTGTTGCGGGATTGCCGTCCACGGCGTATTGTGAGGCAAGCGCATCGCTTTCGTGGCCGTTATCGGTAGTGGGCTTGCCCAAAGCGAGGTTTTCCTTGGGTGCTTGCCATTCGGGGATTTCGTAGGTCGCCTTTTGGATGTAATCAAAATCCGTGTCGGGAGCGGCGATATTGGTCACGTCACGCAGCACGGCAGCATCCAGCGTCAGCGTCCTGGTTTCTTTGATGTCGGTTGCGGATGCAGCAAGCGAGAAGGTGTAGCTGCCGCCGTCGATGACGTAACGGCTGCCGTCCGTATCGTAGCTTTCCAAGGCGTCTGCCGTGATGACGATGCTGACCGTCTCGCTCTGGCCGGGCGCAAGCATGGCGGTCTTGGCAAAGCCCGCAAGCTCCAAGGTCGCGTGTTCCATGCGTGTTTCGGGTTTGGTGACGTAGACCTGCACGATCTCGCGGCCCGAGACAGCACCGCTGTTGGTCACGGTGCAGGTAGCTTGAAGTGTGCCGTCAGCCTGCTTTTGCACGTCAAAATCGGAGTAGGTAAAGGCAGTGTAGGAAAGTCCGTAGCCAAAGGGATACGCCACGTCCACGCCAAAGGTGGTATAGTAGCGGTAGCCTACGTAAATATCTTCATAGTAAACGGTATCGGTGGAGGTGCCGGGGAAGTATTTGCCTGCGGGGGTCGCAAAGCAGCTTGTCGGCCACGTAATGGTGGTCTTGGCACTCGGGTTGACGTTGCCGCAAAGCACCTCGGCAACCGCCGTGCCGGTCTTTTCACCCGCATATCCCGTCCAGAGCACCGCGTCTGCCATGTCCTGCCAGGAAAGCATTTCCATGGGGGAGCCTGTGTTGAGCAGCACGATCACGCGCTTGCCCTTTGCATGGAACGCCTTGCTGACGCGCTCGATCATTTCGGTCTCGGTCTTATTCAGTAAGAAGTCGCCTGCCATATCCACGCGATCCGCGCCCTCTGTCGAGCCGCGCGAGATGACGATCACGGCAGCATCCGCATTGTCGGCACATTCGGCAGCGTACTCTGCGGAAACGGGAATATCCTTGGATGCATCCAGCGCATCGTGCGCCTTGGCGCTTTTGAAGGGGTGCCTTGACATCTGATATACGTCAAATGCCTCGGATTTATTGAGCCCCTCGGCAATATTGACAGGCTTTTTGGCGTTGACCGATCCCGATCCCGCGCCGCCGTATACGGTGGCAAACGCGCCGTTGCCGAATACGGCAAGCGTTTTCTGCTCGGTTAAGGGAAGTGCTTGGCTGTCGTTTTTGAGCAGCACCATGGTTTGCGCGGCAACCTCTGCGGCAAGATCGCCGTGAGCGGTGTGGTCGATGCGTCCGCCGCGTTCTATCTCTGTGAAAGCGGGGCACTTGACCACAAGCCCCAGCACGTTGGCGCAGGCTCTGTCCAGCATTTGCATGTTGAGCGTGCCGTTGTTTGCAGCAGCAATGATCAGTGCAGGATCTTCTGCGCTGCCGGGCATGTTGATATCGTTGCCCGCGTTGACCTTTTCTGCAACCGTGCCGCCCGATCCCCAGTCGGACATGACCATGCCCTCAAAGCCGCATTCCTCTCGCAGGTACGTGGTCAGCAGATCGTAGGACAGAGCCACGCGCGTGCCGTTGATGAGATTGTAAGAGGACATGATGGTATAAGGGGCGGCATCGCGCACCGTCATGCCGAACGCCTTGAGGTAGATCTCACGCAACGCGCGCTCGGTTACGTTTGCGCTGACCGATCCGCGCGAGGTTTCCTGATTGTTGGCGGCAAAGTGCTTAAGCGAAACGCCCACGCCCGTGGACTGAATGCCTTGCGTATAAGCCGTAGCGATATAGGCGGTCAGTAAAGGGTCTTCGGAGCAGTATTCAAAGTTTCTGCCGCCCAGCACGTTCTTTTGAATGTTCATGCCGGGGGCTAAGATGACGTCCATGCTCTTGACAAGGCAATCCTTGCCCATTGCCACACCGATCTGTGAAGCTAAGGAAGCGTCCCAGGAGGAGGAGAGGTTGATGACCGAGGGATACCACACGGTGGTATCGTAGCGCAAGCCCGCAGGCCCGTCATTGACCGTGACCGAGGGGACGCCCAATCGCTCGATGGCGTACGTGCCGCCCGATGCGCCGGGCAGCACGACGTTTTGTGTGCCTGTGACCATGTGCGCCTTTTCGTCAAGCGTCATGGCGGCAACCACGCAGTCAATGGAGTCCGCGCTTAACTGTACAAGCCCGTTTTTGATCGGGAGCTCCAGCGCATCTGCTGCAATGCCTGCGGCATCGGTAGCGTTGATGGCCAACAGCAGCGCGTCGGTGATCTGCTCCTCGGGGCATTCCAGCGTGACCGTCAGCTCGCCTTGCTGTGCTTTGATCGTTTGATTGGTGATTGTGCTGCCGTTGCTCATCAAGCGGCATTCAATTTCTACCTCGGCATTGCCGTCAAGCGCGCAAAGCAGCGTCAGCTTGAACTTGCAGCCGTCCAGAGTCAATTCGGTGGCACGAAGCGTCAGCGCGCACGCGAGCTCGGGAGCGGGCTCGGTCGTGGATTCCGTTGGGCTTTCTTGCTGCGTGCTTTGCTCGCTTGGCTGCTCGGGAACCGGGGCGTCCTTACAACCTGCGGTTTGTAAAAGTAATGTGCAGAGCAGTAAAAAGCCAAGCAATGAGGTCAGCTTGCGTGTTTGCGTGCGTGTCATAAATGCCTCCTGCGAAAGTTTTTATTTTTTCGGAGTTTATTGTGCGTTTTCCAAAATGCCCTTGGCGTATTCGTCCAAGGGGCGGTCCTTGAAATAGAATTGCTTGTCCTGCTCGGTGATGGGGCGAATGACGCGGCAGGGATTGCCCGCTGCCACCACCATATCGGGAATGTCGTGCGTGACCACGCTGCCCGCACCGATGACTACGCCCGAGCCGATATGCACGCCGGGGCAGATCACGCTTTGCGCGCCGATCCACACGTCATCTCCAATGGTGATGCCGATGTCGTATTCCAGCCCCGTGTTACGCACCTCGGGATGAATGGGGTGACCCGCGGTGTAAATGCCCACACCCGGGGCAAGGAAGCAGTTGTTTCCAATGGTGACCTTGGCAACGTCCAGAATAGTACAGTTGAAATTGGCAAAAAAGTTTTTGCCCACGAAAATGTTCTTACCGTAGTCGCAGTAAAAGGGCGGGTTGATCATGGTCGTCTCATCCGAGCCGCCAAGCAGCTGCGCAACCGTTTGGCGAATGGTATCGTAATCGGTGTAATCCGCCTTGTTGAGCGTGTTCAAAAGCAGGCGCGCCTGCTTCATTTGCGCAGCGGTATCCCGATCAAACATATAAAGCATTTCTGCATCTCTTCGTTCTACGTTGTTCATAAATGCCCCTTCCGTTTTTCAATGTGCTTTCATTATATCACGAAGGGTCAAAAAAAGCAAGAGGGGTTGCATTGTAAATGCGAATGTGCTATAATACGTATGATATCAGGCTTTGGAGGTGTACCGTGTATACATTAAACCTTGAGAATATGACTCTTGCGGTGGACTTTGCCCGCGGGCAGGTCGCATCGCTTTTGATAAACGGTGTTGAGCGCGTATGTGCGCCTTGCGCGCTTTGGGGGCTGAGATTACGCGATCTTGACGGCAATGCCACCGTATATAGCGCGTACGATGCAACCGCTATCACCCCCACCGCGGACGGCGCGATCTATGCGGGCTTTGCGCTTGCAGGGCTTTGCGTGCAGGTGCACCTTGCCGAAAAGCAGGGAAGTGCCGCATGGCGTGCCGAGGTGCGCGGGCTTGACCAAAGCCACGTTGTCGAGTGGTTGGACTTTCCGCTTGTGAGTCTGCCTGCGCTCAAGGAGAATAACCGGGAGGGCAACGGCGGCATGATTCTGTACCCCTACAATGAGGGCGCGCTGATCTCCAATAACGACCACCGCAATATGACCGATTTCCGCCATTGGGAGCCCGAATACCCCAGCCTTGGCTGTTACGGCGTGTTCCCCAATATGATCTGCTCACAAATGCAAGCGTATTTGTGGGAGGATGCGGGCTTGTACTTCGGTGCGCACGATCCCTTGCGCGGTGTCAAGGGCATTGATTTCTATGCGGAAAACGGCGGCATCACCATGCAGATGCGCCTGTTTTGCGGTGTGGAGTTTGGGCAGGACTATATCATGGATTACGATATCGTGTGGCGCGCGACCGATGCGCGTTGGGCGTCCGCTGCGGAGATCTATCGCGAATGGTTTGAAAGTGCGCTGCCGCCCCGCGTCAAAAAGATCAAGGAGAATGACGCTTTGCCCGCGTGGTATGCCGAGAGCCCCTTGGTGGTGACGTACTGCGTGCGCGGCGTGCACGATATGGACGAGATGGCACCTAACGCGCTGTTCCCCTATACCAACGCGCTGCCGCTTTTGGAGCGCATCAAGTCGCAGGCGCAAACCAAGCTCATGGTGCTGCTCATGCACTGGGAGGGCACAGCCCCTTGGGCACCGCCCTACGTTTGGCCTCCTTACGGTGGTGTGGAGAACTTTACCGAGTTTAAGAATGCCTTGCACGCACAGGGAGATCTGCTTGGCGTGTACTGCTCGGGCTTTGGCTATACCCTTACAAGTAATTTGGTGGACGATTACGATTGCAGCGAGATCTGCGAGCGCGAGGGCTTGACTGCCGGCATGTGCGCAGGGCCCGACGGCAAGGTGGCGATCAGCCGCATCTGCACGGGGCAGCGTAAGGGCTACGATATTTGCCCCGCGTCCGAGGTCGGGCACGATATTTTGGCAAAGGCATACGAGCCGCTGTTTGAAAGCGGCATTGATTACGCGCAGATTTTGGACCAGAATCACGGCGGCGGGCAGTATTTCTGCTATAGCAGAGAGCATGGGCATCCCCCCGTGCCTGGTGCTTGGATGACAGCGAATATGCAAAGCATGCTGACCGAGTGGAACGGCAAGGCAGGAAACATGCTGCTGGGCTGTGAGAGCGCGGCTGCCGAGCCGTTTATGGGCAATCTGCTAATGAGCGACAACCGCTTTGAGCTCAATTATCACATCGGTGTTCCCGTGCCGCTGTATGCGTATCTCTATCACGAATATCTGCGCAATTTCATGGGTAATCAGGTATCCTGCCCGTTCGGGAACGATCAGTATACGCTCTGCTACCGCGTGGGCTATTCCTTTGCTGCGGGCGACCTGATGACGCTGGTGCTCACGCCCGACGGGCAGCTCATGACCAACTGGGGCAACCACGATTTCTCGCGCCTGCCCGACAGAGAAAAGGCACTTGACCTTGTGGCAAATCTTTGCCGCTTTTACCGCGAGGGTGCGGGCAAGTATCTGCATAACGGCAGAATGATCCCCGCCCTGCCCATCACCTGTGGACAAAAGGCGTTCTTTATGGAGTGGTACGGACGCGCATGCACCATCCCCTCGGTCTACACGACCGCATGGCTTGCCGACGATGGCACCAAGGCACAAATTTTCGTCAACCCCGGCGATGCCCCCGAAACCGTTACCGCGGGCGGACGCGAGATCACCATCCCCGCAAGAGATGCGGTTATGATCGAAATCTGAATAAAATAGTGAACAGGGCTGAACCGTGGTTCAGCCCTGTTCTATACGTTGTAGGATCTGTTTGTATTCCTCATCGGAGTATTCTCCTGCATGGTACAGCAAATTGACAAGCACCAATTTGTTCTCTTTGCCGGTTGTCGGGTTGTATTTTTCCATAAGTGCCTTCAAAAGGTCGTATTCCTGCTCGGACGCTAAGCCAAGCTCGATCCAAAGCTTGCATTTTTCCTCGATTGTACAGCCTTGCGGATAAATTGTTGCGTTGACGTCGGTCATACGCGTTTCCTCCAAATAAAAAAGTGCGCCAACCGAAGCCGACGCACTGAAAATCGCAAACTCCGATTGTCGCGAAACAAATTAAATAGCATGGGTATCACTACCGCTACTATCTCAGGTGGAATTTGCGTTTTTGCCAAATTTCCCTGAGATAAGTATAGACAAAAAAGGGCATAGTTATCCCATGCCGGGTGATACCTAAATCATACTATTTAATTTGTTTCGCAAGTATATTATAACACGTCATCACAAAAATATCAAGAAGATTTTGAAAAAAAGTTGGTTTGTGCAAAAAGCACACGATGCGCATGACGCACTTTAAGAAACAAAAAAGCTTGCGCGCGTCTGCGTGCAAGCTCTTTGCATATCAGATTAGAAATTTACTTTGGTCAGATCCATCATAGCATAACGAAAACGCAAGATATGTAGTGTGGAGGTTGCGGTGACAACCTCATAGATCATCACGTAGTTGCCGACTCTGATGTGACGGATATCTCTGTTATCGATCAAATAACACGAGCAATCTGCATGCGCGTAAGGGAACAGACAGATCTGATCAATTGCCTTTTCAATTTGATTATATAGATTTTCTGCTGCTATCGGATTGGCAAGGCTGTCAGAAATATACGACATTGCCTCGTCAATATCTTGCAGAGCAAGACCTGTGAATTTATATTGAAACTTATTTTGCATACTTTTTCTTGAGATCTGCCATGGCAGAGGGACCGTCGATCAATTCGCCGTTATCTGCCTGTGCCTTGCCTTCCATGATTTTTGTATACATATCCAGCTTGGCAAGCTGCTGCTCATATGCCGCCATACTCATGACAACCATATCACCGTAGCCATTTTTGGTTACAAAAATAGGGTCATTTGAAGCATTGCACATTTCGGAAATTTTGGTTGTGTCGCGAAGATCGCGTATCGGAATAATTCTCGGCATCAATACATCCTCCTTTGGAATCGTTGTGACATTATTGTAGCATAATTGTGCGCAAATGTCAATAGCATGATGCATCAATTTTATGGAATGGAATACAAAACCATTCCCAGCCCTGCCGAGATCAGGATCATGACGATCGGTGAGGGCTTTTTCTTTTTGATCTTTTGGAACACCAAAGCAATTGTCACAAGCAAAGCCAATATGGCAATTGCGCGCAGGTCGGGAGCAATGCCGCCCGTCAGCGTGGTGACGTGGAGCAGAGTGCTTAGTGCCATGGTGACGGCGGTTGCTAAGATCAGCGCGACCACGCAGGGGCGCACGCCGCCCAAAAATGCTTGCACGCCCTTGTATTTGAGGAAATTGCGGATCACGGATGCGATGAGCAGAATGATGATAAACGAG
>JAGBXH010000162.1 GCA_017629395.1 Clostridia bacterium
AAGGGACTTGCGTTTGGCAAGAACATTCCCTGCGCGGGCGTTTCCACCCTGGAGGCTCTTGCGTATAATTTAAGATATTTTAACGGCATTATTTGCCCCGTTATGAACGCGCGCCGCGCGCAGGTATATAACGCGCTTTTCTCTTGCGAGAACGGTGTGCTGACTCGTCTTTGCCCCGATCGCGCCATCTCGATTGCCGAGCTGGACGAGGAGCTTTGCTCTATGGATCAGCCCATTTACTTGGTGGGCGATGGCTACGACATCACACTTGACGGACTTGAAAAAGCAACCGTCCTGCCCGTACCGGACGAGCTGCGCGTGCAAAGCGGCTATAGCGTTGCTATGTGCGGACTTGCGGCTTACGAGCGCGGCGAATCCGTGGACGATACCGCACTTGCGGTTGTCTATCTGCGCCCCTCGCAGGCTGAACGCGAACGAAACGAAAGACTTTCCAAAGAGAACGTATAAAGGAGAAACACTATGCTGTACAACAAAATTGTTATCGGATGTGACCACGCAGGCTTTGCACTCAAGGAACAGATCAAGCAATACCTCGAAAAGCAGGGTGTTGAGCTGCTGGACGTTGGTTGCTACAGCACCGATGCATGCAGCTATCCCGATATCGCGCACGCGCTTTGCGCCAACATTCAAAGCGGTGAATTCCCCGCAGGCATTCTGATCTGCGGCACGGGCATTGGCATGTCCATGTGCGCAAACAAGCATAGAGGCATTCGTGCCGCTTGCTGCTCCGAGGCCTTCTCTGCCCGTGCAACCCGCATGCACAATGATGCCAACGTGCTGTGCTTCGGCGCACGCGTCGTGGGCTATGGCGTGGCATGCACGATGGTAGATGCATTTTTGAACCAAGAATTTGAGGGTGAGCGTCACGTGCCCCGCGTAGCTGCCATCAACGCGCTTGACGAAAGCGAGAAGCAATGAGCTACACCGCCAAAGAAGCAGCCAAGGATGCTGCCGACGTTCTGCGCGCGGCAAGTAAGCACGCAGGCAAGCGCAACTATACCGCTGCGATCATCGTAGCGGGCGGAAGCGGCACACGCATGGGCACGGAAACGACCAAGCAGATGCTGGAGCTTTGCGGCAAGCCCATTGTGGTGCACACCCTGCTGGCATATCAAAATACGCCCTGCATCGGCGAGATCGTAGTAGCCGCCAAGCAGGACGAAATGGATCTGTATTGGGATTTTAAGCAAAAATACGGCATTACCAAGCTCACTGCCGTGGTTGCAGGCGGTGTGACCCGCCAGGCTTCCGCCCTTGCGGGCGTGGAGGCAGTCAGCGACAAGGTGCGCTACGTGGCAATTGCCGACGCGGCACGCTGCCTGACCACCCCCGAAGAGATCAGCGAGGTCTGCCGCGTGGCGTACAAAACCGATGCAGCATCTGCAGGCATTCCCGCAACCGACACGGTCAAGATCGTCGAAAAATCCGGCTATATTGCAAGTACTCCCGAGCGTGCGCTGTGCTGGCAGGCGCAAACACCGCAGGTCTTCCGCCATGCGCTGTACCTCGCGGCAAGCTACGCAGCTATTGAACACAAGTTCACCGCAACAGACGATAATTCCTTGATCGAATTCGTCAAGCACCCCGTCAAGATGGTCGCCTGCTCCAAGCAGAACATCAAGATCACCGAGCCCTGCGACCTGCCCTACGCGCAGTTGATTTTGGATATGCGCAAAAAGGAAAGCGAGGCACAGACATGAGGATCGGACACGGATACGACGTACATCGCTTGGTAGAGGGTCGCGACCTGATCATAGGAGGCGTGAACATCCCTTATGAAAAAGGGCTGCTCGGGCACTCGGATGCCGACGTGCTGACCCACGCCGTCATGGACGCGCTGCTGGGTGCTGCGGCACTGGGTGATATCGGCAAGCACTTTCCCGATACCGATCCCGCCTACAAGGGTGCTGACAGCTTAAAGCTGGCAACGCACGTCTCTGCCCTGCTCCAAAATAACGGCTATCGCATCGGGAATATAGATGCAACCGTCATCGCGCAAGCCCCCAAGCTTGCCCCCCATATCCCTGCCATGAAGCACAATCTTGCACGTGCGTTAGGTTGCGACGCAGATCTGATCAACGTCAAGGCGACCACCGAGGAGCACCTTGGCTTTACGGGCGAGGGACTTGGTATTGCCGCACACGCGGTTTGTCTGATCGAATCTATATAAAGCATAGCGTTGGCGGCATCATGCACCGTTTTCCCGTGATTTGCACCTCCTTGCCGCCTCTGCCATACGAGTTTTATACTACATGATATGACACCTATCTACATTTTGCAACAGAAAGGAACACAAACTATGACTTATATCGCTCCTTCCCTGCTGGCTGCCGACTACGCGCACCTGGCTGAAGAGATCAAAAAGGTGGAGGATGCAGGCGCAAACTACCTGCACCTTGACATTATGGACGGCGCGTTTGTTCCCAATATCAGCTTTGGTCCCGAGCTGGTCGCGTCCATCCGCAAGCACACCAAGCTGATCTTTGACGTGCATCTGATGATCAACGATCCCATTCGCTACGTAGACAGGTTTGTCAAGGCGGGCGCGGATATGATCACCTTCCATATTGAGAGCACAAATGATCCCGAGGCGGTCATTCGTGCCATCACATCACACGAGATGCGCGTTGGTATTGCAGTATCGCCAAAGACGCCTATCGAAACCATATTCCCTTATCTGTCCAAGATCTCGCAGGTTACGGTCATGACGGTCGAGCCCGGCTTTGGCGGACAATCCTTCATGATGCCTATGCTTGACAAGGTGCGCGTGCTGCGCAGATACGCTATGGAGCAGGGCTTGAAGCTGGATATCGAGGTAGACGGCGGCATCAATCCCGACAACGTGGGCTACTGCACCGGTGCAGGCGCAAACGTCATCGTCGCAGGCTCTGC
>JAGBXH010000163.1 GCA_017629395.1 Clostridia bacterium
CAAGGCAAACGCACACAAGACGCCCGATGAGCCCTTTGAGTACAGATTGGCAGGCACGCTGACCAAAATCGAGGACGGATATGCGTATATTGACGACAGCATCATGTGCGTTGACCCGAGCGAGGGTATGGTCTTCCGTGTGTCCACCGACGATCTGCGCATCAGCAGATGTCTTGTCGAGGATCTGACGGGCATCAGATCCGGCGACCTTGTAGTGATCACCTTCCGCGGCGGCATTGACCCGGAGGACGGCAATCTGATTTTGGATGCGTGTTCGATTGAGGAAGCGTACTTCAGCGACGGCGATTGGTACGTGCCGGAATAAAAGCAAAAGCACTCGCGAGAGCGAGTGCTTTTTTTATGGATTTAATTTGTGTCGAGCGAGGAGGAGCAAGCCCCCCTACCGCCCGATACCATAGTCGCAAAAAATGTTTTGTTATATGACATGCAAACCCTATATCGGGTAGGAAAGGGGCTTGCTCCTCCTTACCGGCGTATGCGAACTACTTCGCATTTTCGAATGCGCATCCCGTTAAATCAACATCTGCGCGGACTCAGTCAGCGTGCCGTTTTGGTACAGCACGGTCTTGACCTCGTAAGGGGTATAGCTCAGAGGCAATTGTGCGCCGCAAAGGGTCAGCATGCCGCTTTGCGCGTTGGGGGTGTTGTTGAACAGACGCAGAATATAGGTGTCGTGGGTATTGTCCGCGCGCTTGAGTGTGACAAGGCTGACGGCACCGTTGCCAAGGTCGATCTCAAACGGTTTAGTTGCGGGATGTGCGCTGCCCGTAGGGAACACGTTTAAGACGTAAGGCTTATGGTTAAAGGCCTGCGCCGCATTTTCCAGACCCTCGCGTGCAAATACACCGAGGCGGAAGGAGTAAGCATTCTCACCCTGGTCGATCTTCTTGGTAAAGCGGTCAGTGGGGATGATGGGTCTTGTCATAATGGGGTGTGCGCAATAGGTTACGCCGCGGCAGAGAGAGAGGTAGAGCGCACCGTTTTCAAAGTGGCTGCCGTAGGTGCAATTATTGAGGAGTGCGGTGCAGGTCTTGCCGTTGTCCAGCGCGATAAAGCGTTGAGATACGTTTTCGCGTGCATCCATGTAAAGCTCTTCCGTGCCGAATACGGTCTGACCGATCAGCTTGCCGTCTGTAGAGAAGGGGACCTTGAGCTTGATAAAGCGGTTGATATCGCCAAGGAACAACGTGACGTCCACGTCCACAAGGTCGTTGTTTTTATAGATCTTATAAAGCACGCGGGCGCGGGTATGCTCGTGTGCAAACAGAGCCTCTACCGCAAGATACACGTCACCGTCCTCAATGACCGTAATGGGTGCAAGCCCCTCAAAAGGTCCGTCAGGATGCTCGCAAAGGGTGAAGGGCTGCTCGTTCGTGCCAAGGCGCGCCAGCTGGAAGTCCTGCATGCCCCAAGGGTCGGGGTTGTCGTCAAAGGCGCACAGCGAAAAGGCATCGTGCACGTATTCCTTGCCGTCTAAGACAAACGACGTCAAAAGACCGGTCTTGCCGTCAATGACAACGCGCTTGTGTCCGTTGTCAAATACCGTATCTGCGCATTTTTCACCCGGCTTTTCGGGTAAGACACGTGCGTACGCACCGTAGCGGCGCATGCTCATGGGCGGGACCTCGGCAAAGAAGGTCACGCGCTTGCGCCAGTCAAGGGAAAGATTGCTTTCTTCCTTGATGCATTGCGAGGGGATTTCGTTGCCGTTTTCGTCCTTGAGGATGATATGCGTATAGCTGTCCGTCCAGTTCTGATCGGCAAGCATAAGCTCAAACTCCACGTTGCCGGCAAAGGGCGTGGCGTTGGGGTTATATACCAATACGGGATATTCCCCCTCGGCTGCCACGGCTTGATCCAGCGACATGGCAAAGAAGGCGCGGGTCTTGAGGCGCTCTGCCTCCAGAAGACCGTGGTCAAGTAGCTTCAGGCCGTTATCCTCACCCGACTGAATGCAAGAGCCTGGGAGCACGTCGTGAAACTCTGCGCCCAGCAGATCCTCGGTGATCTCGTGCAGCTTCTCTTCGGGGTACTCGGAAAGCGCGCCGGAAATGCAAGCAGCAGACAGCATCTTTTCTGCCATATACAGCTCGTTTTCCAGCTGTACGTGCTTGCGCTTGATCTTGCCCATGGAGGTATAGCAGCCCGGCATGGAGATGCGCAGGGAACGCTCTACCGTTTCGGTGGGATGGATGCTTGCAAAGAACTGCTCGGGTGTGGAGTGTATGAGCTGCCACTCGCCCTTTTCCATTTCCGCCTTGATGTCTGCAAGGTCCTTGCGGGAAGGACCGCCGCCGTGGTTGCCCACGCCCCAAAGCACGCAGACCACATCCTCGGGCTGCGCATTGGCTTTGTTGAAAATGGCTGTCAGCGAGCTGCCCATTGGGGTGCTGTAGCCACCGTCGTGCGCGTGCATGACCTTGACCTTGGAACCGTCAAAGCCCTGCCATACAAACCGGCGCGCGGGGAGATTGACCACGTGTGCTGCGGGGCGGCAGCAGATATAGCTGTCCTGTCCGCATTTGGCAAGGATCTGCACAAGTCCTGCGCTGTGACCAAAGGAGTCAAAGTTGATGGCGGTGGTGGGGAAGGTGCCGAACTTTTCAAGGAAGTATCGCTTTCCCTCCAAGACCTGACGCGTCATGCTCTCGCCCGAGGGCATGTTGCAATCGGGCTGTAGATACCAGCCGCCCATAATGTGCCATTTGCCCGCCTTGACAAGGGCTTTGATCTCCTCAAACAGGCCGGGGTCATATTCCTCTACGTATTTATAGATCGCCGCCTCGTTATGGCAGAACACGTAATCAAATTCGCGCGCCAGATTGACGGCTGAGCGGAAGGTGGAAAGCACCGCGCCCGCGCCCTCCTGCCAATCCCATTGCCAGATGGGGTCTATGTGCGCGTTGCAGATCAGATGTACTTGCTTCATATCGTTGCTCCTCTCGGATAGTCTTTTCTTGTATTATACAGCATAAGCGCAGAATATTCAAGATTTTTTCAGAAAAAGGGGCTGTCAATTCGACAGCCCCGATTCTGTGTTTGCTTACTTCTCATTCGCCGCAGGCGAATTTCACCGATGTGGCGCATACCATGCGCTACATCATGCCTCCGGTCTTTTCCAGAGCGGCGCGAGCCTGCGCCATAACCAGCTTGTAGTAAATGCCCTGCGCTTCCAAAAGCTCCTGGTGCGTGCCGCATTCGGCAACCTCACCGTGATCCAGCACCAGAATGCGGTCTGCATTACGCAGCGTGGAAAGGCGGTGTGCAATGGCAAATACCGTGCGGTTGTCCGTCATACCGTCAATGGCGTCCTGAATCAGCTTTTCGGTTTCGGTGTCAAGCGCTGCGGTCGCCTCGTCCAAAATCAGGATCTTGGGATTGTGGATCAGCGCACGCGCAATGGCTACGCGCTGGCGCTCACCGCCCGAAAGGGAATACCCCTTCTCACCTACCACGGTGTTATAGCCCTGCGGCAGCGACATAATGAAATCGTGCGCATTGGCGGCGCGTGCGGCGGCAATGACCTCAGCGTTGGTGGCGTTCGGCTTTGCATAGCGGATATTATCGCGTACCGTGCCCGAAAACAGATGCGTTTCCTGAAGCACAACGCCGATCTGCGAGCGCAACGCGGTCTGACTGATGTCCTTGGCGTTGATGCCGTCAAATTCAATGCAGCCCTCGGCAGGGTCGTACAGACGCATGACCAGATTGATCAGCGTAGATTTACCGCTACCCGAGTGACCGACAATGCCGATCATCTCACCCGGTGTAACCTCAACGGAGACGTTTTTGAGCACGGGAACTGCGCTCTCATAGCCAAAGGTCACGTTCTTAATGCTGACAGCACCCTGCAGCTTGACGTCACGGGGCTCTTCGATATCCGCGATCTCAGGCTGCTCCTCCATGATCTCCATGATCTTACCAAACGAGGTCATAAATTCGGAGATGTTACGGGGGATGGTGGTGATCTGCATCAAGGGCGCGTAAATGATGCCTGTGTAGGTGTTAAAACGGTTCAGCGTACCCACGCCAAGCAATCCGCGGAACAAAAGCAGATTGCCGTGCCAGAGAATGAGATAGCTGCCCAGTCGCATGACAAAGCCCAAGACGGGAAAGACCACGTCGAAGAGCTTTGCGTTGGAGTAGTTTTGCTTTGCCTGCTTTTCGGTGCAATCTGCAAAGGTATCAATGGCACTTTGCTCGCGCCCGTAGGTCTTGACCACGCGAATACCGCTGAGCACGTCCTGCAGCGTCAGATTAGTGCGTCTGCCAAGCATCCAAGCGCGGCGGTTGCGCAGCTTCATCACGCGGCGGAATTTCCAAAGTGCGATCAGTACAAAGGGCAGGGGCAGGAAGATATAGAGTGCCAAGATCGGCACGCCCAGCTTAAAGCTCATAAACAGGATCAGGAACAGACCCACAACGAAGGAAACCAGCTGTGCAAAGTAGGTGGGCAGCAGGTGCACTACGAAGTTTTGCACTACGTTCACGTCGTTGTTGATACGTCCCATCAGGTCACCCGTGGACTTTTTCTGTACAGATGCCATAGAGAGCGTCTGGATCTTTTGAAAAAGCTTGGTGCGCAGCATGCGCGTAAAGCGTGCACCGGTCACCGCGGAAATGCGGCTTTGCACGATGCCCAGTATGCGGTGCAGAATGTCAATGGAGACGATCGCACCCGAAACGATCAGGAACATCCAAAGCCAATCCTGCCAAGCGTCAAACGACAGCGGGTTTTCTGCCAAGATATAGTCGTTGATCAGAATTTCCTGAAAATAGGGGGCAATAAAGGTCAGGCACAGTGCTATGGCTGCGGTGAAGAGCGGCGCCATGATCCAAAGGCGCATGCCCTTGGTCATTTCCCAAAGGGTTTTGTAGAGCTTGCTCTTGTCGCGGCAGTAGGGGCAGATGTGCGTATTGCGGATAAAGGGTCTGCCGCACTTGGGGCAGTAACGCTCCGGCTCGTCGCTGGAGGGCAGGTTTTCCGTTCTGCCTGCAGCCACCATATCGCAGCCGTGCGCCAATACGGTGTATCGCACCAGGCTCTTGCCCGTGGCAAATCGGCAAAGCAGGATAGAGTTTTGGTCATAGTATGCGTAAAAGCCTGCACAGCCGTACATCACCTCTACGGAAAACTCACTCATGCGGTCAATCTCCCATTTGCAGCCCAGCTTGCCGTCCAAGAGCTTATAAAGGTGGGTGGGGGTCAGCACCATATATCCGTCCACCGTACCCGTATCCTCGTATTCGAAAGGAATACAGTATAAAATTTTCTCGTCCTTGCCGCCCGCAGCGTCGAACGCCGCGCGGTTTTGCGCGTCGAGATCAAAAATCAACTTCATGGAAACCCTCCGTCAGAGATAGATCTCGATCTTTTTCAGACTCGCCTTGTCAAGTGCTTCCGGATTGGGGATACAGAAGCAGTTGCCGTCGATGTCGTACATGAAAATTCTGCCGTCCTCCAGGGTGCGGAAGCTGCCTGAGGGGTTTGCCATGATAAATTCCGAGCGACCCGCGCTGGTAGTGACGTCAAAGTACAGGTATCCGTATTTTTCGTGCAGGGAATGGATCTTTTTGATTGTCGGGGTGAAGTAGCGGCGATCCAGCTCCTCTAAAATGAGAGTTTGCGCCTGCTCGTCAAACGAGTCCAGACGATCGATCATGCCGATCTCCTCGCCCTTGCCCTTTTTCTTGGTATCGGGCTCGCGGATGCAGATAAAGGAGTCGGGGTCGGTGATGGGGAAGGCGCGCACGGGAATGACACGTTCAAATTCCTCGGTCGTGCCGTCCTCTTTGGTCAGCGTCATGGATAAAAGACCACCGACGGAGCGTGCAAAAGCTGCGTTTTGCGGAGTGAGCGCAATCGAAACGCGCTTGTCAAATATGGGACGATCGCCTCCTGCACCGCCGTATCCGAAGCGACTTCCGTGGCGTCCGCCGTGGTGCATATATCTATATTTGTTTTGCATAGTCATCCTCCTTATTTGCCTTCCATAACCTTGGTCATTTGTTCGTTTTGCAGCGTCCAGAGCTTATAATAAACGCCCTCTTTCTCCATCAGCTCCTCCTGCGTGCCCATTTCCACCAGCTCACCGTTTTCCAACGCCATAATGTAGTTGCAATTTTTGAGCGTGGAGAGGCGGTGCGCAATGCTGATGCTGGTCTTACCCTCTATCAGCTTATCGATCGCGGTGCTGATCTGGTGCTCGGTCTCGGTATCCATAGCGGCAGTTGCCTCGTCCAGAATCAGGATCGCGGGGTCAAGCAAGAGTGCGCGCGCAATGGATACACGCTGACGCTCTCCGCCCGAAAGCGAGCGTGAGCCGATACCCACCATGGTTTCATAGCCCTCGGGAAGTGCCATGATAAAATCGTGAGCATTGGCAGCGCGTGCTGCGGCAATGACCTCCTTCATGGTAGCCTCGGGCTTGCCGTAGCGAATATTATCGGCAATCGTGCCGCGGAAAATGAAAATCTCTTGGGAAACGATGGCGATACCGCCGCGCAGCGAGGACTGCTTGATCTGCTTGATGTCCACGCCGTCAATGGTCACGCTGCCGCCGACCACGTCATACATACGCGTGATCAGATTGGCAATGGTGGATTTTCCGCTGCCCGTGTGTCCGACAAGACCGATGCGGTCGCCTTGATGAATGGTGAAGGTGACGTCCTTTAAGATAGGACGGTTGGGGGTGTAATGGAAGCCAACACCCTTGAATTCGATATCGCCCTTGATCTCCTTCATCTCCACCGCGTCTGCGGCGTCGGTGATATCGGGGATCATATCCTGCACCTCAAACATGCGCTGTGCGCTGTTGAGCGTGTCGGTCAGCATGTTTGTGAACTGCGAGAAGAAGTTTAAGGGGGCAAATACCATGCCCATGTAGCTGACGAACATGGAAAGATCGCCGTAAGACATCTGCTTGCCGATGACCTGCAAGCCGCCCACACCCCAAACCATGTTGCCGAATATACCGATGATCAGCGAAATGACGGGGAAGATAGAGAGTGCGATGAGGTTAGAGCGCAGGTTTGCCTGCATGAGCCTTGTAGAGTAACCGTAGAATTGCTTGGTCTCCACCTCTTCCTTTGCAAAGGCTTTGACGACTCGTATGCCGGAAAGTGAGTCGTTGAGCACACCGGTCAGCGAGGAGGAGGCACGCCATGCGCGCGAGAAGGAACGCCACAGATGCGGCAGACGGTACTTGAAGATCAGCACGATGATCGGCACGGGCAAAAGGATCATGAGCGTCAGCCAGGGGTTGAGGATCATGAGCACGACGGTCAGACCGATAAATTGCAGGGCGTGCACGATCAGATAGGGAACACCGTTGATAAAGAAGTTTCGCACCTTTTCGGCATCGTAATTGACGCGGTTGATCAGCTTGCCCGTTGGCTGGTTGTTGAAGTAAGAGAGCGAGAGGCGATTCATGGCGCGGAAGATGTCGTTCTTCATGCGCTTGGTTACCTCGGTGGACATATAAGCGTTGCAGCGGCTCTGCACAATGGAAATAAACAGCGAGAGCAGCGCAAGGGCAATGATCACACCGACCAGAATGTATACGTATTTTTCGTTTCTCAGGTCCCCCTCGGGAGAAATGACGCGGTCGTAGAGCACCTTGCCCGAAATATAGGGGGAGATCAGCGAAATTGCCGTTGATCCGATCAGACAGAAGGAGATGAGCACCAGCTGCAGCTTAAAGGGGGAGAAGTAGCCAAGCAGGCGGCGCAGCGTGCCCTTTTTGTTGGTGCAGTTTTTGCAGATGCGGCGCAGCGGATCGTCAAAGAGCTTACCGCACTTGGGACATTTTGCAAAAAATTGCTCAAAGATGGGATCTTCCTCGCCCACCTCGTCACCACGGGCAAGACGCTCCCATATATTGAGGAATGCCAGCAGCTTACGCTTGCAGGAGTTGGTGCAAAAGCCCACGATCACGGCTTGTCCGCGCGCGTCGTATGCTTTTTTCAGCTCGCCGAACTCCTCGTCTGTCATCTCCTCTGTCTTTTCGGGGGCGGTATCGCCCTCCTTGTGCAACGTGGCGGTCAAACGGTTGGTCGTGGTAAAATTGTCAAGGCTCGGATCGGTCAGCGCACCAAGAGAAAAGGACTCCACGTCTTTGGCAACACGATAAAGCTTGCCATCCTGTTTGCTGATAGCAAGATATACCTGACCAAAATTTGCGTCGAGTCCAAGATCCATATAAAAAGCAACGTCTAAATGCTCGGTATCAACACCTGCATCGGACAGTGCTTGCAATGCATGATCGGAGAGCTTATCAAGCGGTAACATATGCTCCCTCCTTTCAAAAGGGAAAGATTGATCTATCATATCATATATCAAAAAGCTTTACAAGTTCATTCAACCAATGATACCACAAAACGCATCAAAAAACAAGACTTTTGGCAAAATCTGCTTAGTTCATTGCAACAAAAATTGTTTCTTGATATAAAAAAATATATGGAAAATGCCAAAATCTCAATTCCTTTACAACACGTGTTGAAAAGCAGCGGGAAATATGCTATAATATATCTCATCTTTTTCGGGGGAGGGAGCTTTATGATCGGAAACACACCGTTGATTGCACTGCAACGTTTGCAAGGGCTGTATGACTGGCAGGCAAGTGTTGTTGCCAAGTGCGAGTGGTGCAATCCTGCAGGCTCGTCTAAGGACAGGGCGGTGCAGTATATGCTGGACGATGCGTTTGCCCGTGGCTTGCTGCAGGCGGGCGGCACGGTAATTGAGCCCACCTCGGGAAACACGGGGATTGCGCTGGCTGCGCAGGCATCCGCACGGGGTTTGCACGCCGTGATCGTAATGCCCGACAATATGTCCGCCGAGCGCATCATGCTGATGCGTGCCAGAGGCGCTCGGGTCGTGCTGACGCCGGCTGCCGAGGGCATGAGCGGTGCGATCGCCCGCGCAGAGCAGCTTGCGGCAAGCACGCAAGGGGCTATGATATTGGGACAATTTGAAAACCCCGCCAATGCGCACGCGCATTACGCTACCACGGGTCCCGAAATACTGGCACAAACGGGCGGAGAGCTGGATTGCCTGATCGCTTGCGTGGGAACGGGAGGCACGATCAGCGGTACGGGCAAGTATCTCAAGGAAAGGCTGCCTGATCTGCGCGTCATCGCAGTTGAGCCGCAGGAATCCCCCTTGCTTTCCAAAGGATACAGCGGGGCGCACGGGATTCAGGGCATTGGCGCAAATTTCGTGCCGCGCGTGTTGGATCGCAGCGTGGTTGACGAGGTCGTGACCGTGAGCACCGAGCAGGCAAAGGAGCTTTGCCGCACGCTTGGCAGAGCCGAGGGACTGCTGGTCGGCATTTCCTCGGGAGCAGCCGTTGCCGCTGCCGACGAGGTGGCACGCCGTGCTTGCATGCGCGGTAAAAAAATCGCCGTCATTTTGCCGGACGGCGGAGAAAGATATTTATCAACAGGGCTTTATGACTGAGGTTTGGTTGAAAGGATAAAAACATGAAAAGAATCGTAACCGTGCAGGATATTTCCTGCGTGGGCAAGTGCTCGCTGACCGTAGCACTGCCCATCATTTCCGCGTTTGGCGTGGAGGCAGCCATTCTGCCCACCGCCGTGCTCAGCACGCACACCGCCTTCAAAAAGGGCTTTACCGTGCACGATCTGTCGGGCGAGATCACGCCCATCACCGCGCATTGGAAGGCTGAGGGCATTGATTTTGACGCCATTTACACAGGCTACCTTGCATCGTTTGATCAGATCGATCTGGTCAAGAAAATGGCAGCCGATTTCGAGGGCGCGCTCTTGTTCGTTGACCCTGCTATGGGGGATAACGGCAAGCTGTACTATGGCTTTGACGAGGCGTTTGCACATAAGATGGCTGAGCTGTGTGCCATTGCGGACATCATCGTGCCCAATATGACCGAGGCATCCTACATGCTGGATATCCCGTACGTCGCAGAGGGCTACTCCGAGGAGTACGTTAAGGATATTCTGCGCCGCCTGTGCGACATGGGTGCAAAGAAAGCCGTCATGACCGGTGTCAGCCTGCGTGAGAACGAGACGGGTGTGATGGGCTACGACAGCACCACGGGTGAGTTCTTCTCCTATTATCACGACCGCATTCCCGTATCGTATCACGGCACGGGCGACGTGTTCGCCTCCGCTTGCGTAGGCGCACTCATGCGCGGCAAGAGCCTGCACGAGGCAATTGCCGTTGCGGCTGATTTTACCTATGAGAGTATCCGCCTGACCGAGGCAGAGGAGAACCATAACTGGTACGGCGTCAACTTTGAGCAGGCAATCCCTATGCTGATCAAGAGCATTGAGGAATAAATCCTATCAATTGCAAAATAAAAACGCTCGATAACATTGGGTTGTCGAGCGTTTTTTATGATCCCGATCGAGATAGTGTCGGGTATGTTTTTGAGTGGTAGGGGATGGCGCCCTCGACATCCCGCCCTTGCGAGTACTATTTTTCTTGAGCCGCCTTTCTGACGTGACCGTCCGTATCTGTTGCAAGTGGAGCAATATCAAACCCATACGCCTTTCCAATATGGACAGCGTACAATCTTGCCTTGGGAGAAGCGTCCTTACTGAATATATCAAACAGATCACGGGCTTTGGTCGGAAGATACTTTTGAGTGAGTATCCCGGATAAGATTTCCTTTTGACTGCTTGTGATCGATTTTTCAAAAAGTTCGGTCAGCTTTTGGTAGTTGCTTTCGGTTGCGTCGGTTGATTTCAGAGCGCATAATTCCATATCAAGCTTTGGTAAATGGCGCATGGCTGCGGAAAAGAGCAGGGACTCGGAAATTGTGATATGGTAGTCTGCAGCTGCAAGCAATCCGTTGCTCACAAAAAGAAAATCGTCGGAAGCGATTGCTTCTTCAAGGAATGGCGCCAGCTCCTTTGCCTGTGCGTGGCGGAAAATGGTTTTCAAGATATACAACCGCCGATATTTGTCCTTGTTATCGAGGCAGGATTTCATGATCGCGTATGCTTGGGGGTCTTGATGATATGAAAGTGCTTCACACGCCAACGAAAAATCTTTCATCTCGGCTGATGCCATCAACGTTTTCAAATCGTCAATGTTCAAATGATAGGGAATGGGAGTTCCGTTTAAAAGCTCTTTTCTCATTGTGCGACCGTCCTTTCTCGCGTTGTATGCGATTTGTTGGGATCAGTATAGCACAAAAAGAAGGTTGTGTCAAGCAGAGGAGGCTTGTGCTTCACATAAACCAAATAAAACCCGACAGTTTTTCTGTCGGGTTTTTCTGTATGCAATTCTTACTCTGCCTGCGTTTCGCACCAGTAGCAGCGCCAGACGTCGTTTTCGGCATCGGTCTGCACGAACAGGTGCTCGATCTCTTGCTCAACCTGGCAGATGCATCTGCCGTTGCGGCAGGTTTTGGTATCCTTGTGGATCAAGCCGTCCACTACGCGGAAGGATTGATAATCGTTTTTAGCATCCTCCAGCAGCTTGAGAATCAACGCCATGCGCATCAGCTTGCCGCCCAGCACCTGCTTGAAGTAGCACGCGCGGGGATCGTTGTCAATGGCAACCGAAATTTCATTGACACGGGGCAGGGGATGCAGAATGGCAAGGTCTGCCTTGGCGGTATCCAGCTTGTCGAGTGTGAGAATATAGCTGTCCTTCAGACGCTGATACTGCTCCTGATCTGCAAAACGCTCGCGCTGTACGCGGGTCATGTACAGAATGTCAAGCTCGGGCATAGCAGCCACCAGATCGGTGGTTTCCTCGTATGTCATGCCCTTCTTGTCCAGCACTTCTGCAAACATGTATTCGGGCAATCTGAGCTCCTCGGGGGAGATCAGCACTACCTTGATGCCTGTGTAGCGAGAGAGGGCGTTGATCAGCGAGTGCACGGTTCTGCCGTACTTGAGGTCACCGCAAAAGCCTACGGTCAGGTTGTTCAGGCGTCCCTTTTCGCGATAGATGGTGTAAAGATCAGCCAAGGTCTGCGTGGGGTGGCAATGTCCGCCGTCGCCCGCGTTGATGACGGGAATGGAGGCTGCATGTGCAGCAACCAAGGCAGCGCCTTCAAGAGGATGACGCATTGCCATAATGTCGGCATAGCAGGAAACCGTCTTGGCGGTATCTGCCACGCTCTCGCCCTTTGCGGCAGAGGAAGCCCCTGCGCTGGAAACCGAGATGACGTTGCCGCCAAGGGACAGCATAGCTGCCTCAAAGCTCAGGCGCGTACGGGTAGAGGGCTCAAAGAACAGGGTTGCCAAAATCTTGCCGTCACACGCATGTGCGTATTTTTCGGGGTGGTCAGCAATGTCGCAAGCCACACGGATCAGATCGTCCAGCTCCTCGATCGAAAAATCGACCGTATCGATCAGACTTCTCATATTTGTGATACCTTTCTTGGAATATTGTGGGTGGATCAAGCCTTCGCACCGTTGACGGCGAGGTAATTCTTGATGCGGGTGACGTTCTCCTCGTTCTTGGGATTCTCTTCGAGGTACTCAATAATGTCGTAAACGTCAACGATGGAGTATACGGGGAAGCCGAACTGCTCCTCGATCTCCTGCATAGCGCCCTTCTCGCCCTGGCCCTTTTCCTTGCGGTCAACCATGATGAAGGTAGCGGCTACCTTGGCACCCTCAAGGTGGGAGAGGATCTCCATGGACTCACGGATAGCGGTGCCTGCGGTGATGACGTCCTCGATGATGACGATCTCTTCACCGGGCGTGGGAACATAGCCGACGAATACGCCGCCCTCACCGTGGTCCTTAACCTCCTTACGGTTGAAGAAGAAGGGAACGTTGAGGCCGTTCTTGGAGAGCGCCACAGCGGCGGAAACGGAGAGGGAAATACCCTTGTAAGCAGGGCCGTAGAGAACGGCGGGCTTGTTGCCGAGCTTTTCAAAATATGCCTTAGCGTAGAATTCGCCGAGGGTGGCGATGTCGCTGCCGGTTTTGATCATGCCCGCGTTGATGAAGTAGGGGATCTTACGGCCGGACTTTGCGGTGAAGTCACCGAATTTCAGAACGCCTGCGGACTCCAGAAATTGTATAAATTCTCTCTTGTAGCTTTCCATGTTGATTCTCCTTTTTTATAATTAGTCGCAGAACTCTGCCACGCAGCGGTCGTAAGCGGCAACGGGGTCTGCAGCCGCGGTAATGGGTCTGCCTACAACGATGTAGTCAGAGCCAATCTTCTTTGCCTCGGCGGGAGTCATAACGCGTACCTGATCGCCCTTGTCGCCGTCAGCGAAGCGCACGCCGGGGGTAACGGTCACGAAATCCTTACCGCAAGCATCGTGCACCTTGCCTGCCTCCAGGGGAGAGCAAACGATACCGTCAAGGCCGGACTTCTTTGCGTTCTGTGCGTAGTGCATGACAACCTTGTCAATGGGCTGATCGATCAGCAGATCCTCGGTCATGCGCTCCTGGCTGGTAGAGGTCAGCTGGGTAACGGCAATGAGCAAAGGACGGGTGCCGTCGGGTCTGGTCAAGCCTTCCAGCGCTGCTTCCATCATCGCGCAGGTGCCTGCAGCGTGCAAATTGCACATATCAACGTCCAGGCGGGAGAGCACGTTCATAGCCTTCTTTACGGTGTTGGGAATGTCGTGCAGCTTGAGGTCAAGGAAGATCTTGTGGCCGCGTGCCTTGATCTCGCGCACGATGTCCGGACCTTCCGCATAGAACAGCTCCATGCCGATCTTGAGATAGAGAGATTTGTTTTCAAATTTGTCGAGAAATGCAAGAGTGTCTGCCTTAGAAGCAAAGTCACAAGCAATAATTACGTCTTTTCCCATTAGTGTGCTCCTCCGATAATATCTTGTAAATTTGTAATTGAGTATTTTTCCATGACGCGGGGCAGATCATCGATGATGTTCTTGGACGCGCAGGGGTCGATCAGGTTTGCCGCGCCGATCTCAACAGCGGTTGCACCTGCCAGCATCATTTCGATCACGTCCTCGGCAGTAGAAAGACCGCCCATGCCGATGATCGGAATATTGACTGCTTCATAAACTCTGTAAACCATGGACAGCGCCACGGGCTTGATTGCGGGGCCGGAAAATCCGCCCGACTTGTTGTAGATGACGGGCTTCTTGGTCTTCAGATCAATGCGCATGCCCATGAGCGTGTTGATCATGCTGATGCCGTCCGCACCTGCCTCTTCGCAAGCCTTTGCGATGGAAACGATGTCGGTCACATTGGGCGAGAGCTTGATGTAAACGGGCTTGGTAGTCACAGCCTTGACAGCGCGCGTGACCTCTGCTGCAGCCTCGGGAGAAGTGCCGAAGCTCATGCCGCCGCCGTGTACGTTGGGGCAGGAGATATTGACCTCCAGCCAGCCGACCTGGGGCTGGGAATCCAGCTTTTCACAGGTATATGCGTAGTCCTCGATCGAAAAGCCCGAAACGTTTGCCATAACAGGCTTGTGGAAGCACTCTGCCAAGAGCGGCAGCTCATGAGCAATGACTGCGTCTACGCCGGGGTTCTGCAGTCCCACTGCGTTTATCATGCCCGCGGTGCACTCTGCAATGCGGGGCGTGGGGTTGCCGAAGCGGGGATTCTTGGTCGTGCCCTTGAAGGAGAACGTGCCAAGGCAGTTGATGTCGTACCAATGGGCAAATTCGTAGCCGTAGCCAAACGTGCCCGATGCGGGGATGACGGGGTTATCCAGCGTGATGCCCGAGAGATTGACTTTGGTGTTTACCATACGATCTCCTCCTTTACAAGCACGGGTCCATCCTTGCAGATGCGCTTGTTGCCGTATTTGGTCTTGCAGGAGCAGCCCATGCATGCGCCAAAGCCGCAGCCCATGCGCTCCTCAAAGCTGAACTGTCCCGAGGTAACCGATGCGGCGTTGACTGCCTTGAACATGGGCATCGGACCGCAGGTGTAGAAGTAGGTGTAGGAAAGCTCGGTGAGCACGTTCGTCACAAAGCCCTTGGTGCCATAGGTGCCGTCCACTGTGGTAACGTAAACCTCTGCGCCCAGTGCCTTGAATTCGTCCTCATAAAAGATCTCGTCCTTGGTGTTAAAGCCCAGGATGACCTTGACGCTCTTACCCTCCTCTACCAGCTTTTTGCAAAGACCGTAGAGCGGGGGAATGCCTACACCGCCGCCAATGAGCACGGGTGCTTCACCCGAGGTAGCGGTATCGTAGCCGTTGCCAAGACCGACCAGCAGATCAAACTGATCTCCCGCCTTTGCCTCTGCCAGCTTTTCCGTGCCTGCGCCAACTACCTTATAGATCAGGGTAATGGTGCCTGCTTCGGTATCGTAATCGCATACCGAGATGGGGCGGCGCAGATACAGTCCGTCGATCTTGAAATTGACGAACTGACCGGGGCGCGTCAGCGCCCCCACGTCACCCTCTACCACCATGCGGTATACGGTGCTTGTCAGTTGTGTGTTCGAAAGAACCTTGTAAAATCCTTGTGTCATGTCGTTCTCCTTACGAATCAATGGTGGAGATGCCCAGCGTGGTTTCCTCCAGTACGTCGAGGAGCACCTTAACGGTATCCAGGGCGGTGAAGATGGTTACGTTGTTTTCGACAGCGCACTGTCTGATCTCCTGACCGTCGGACATACCGCCCGAGCCGCTGACGTCACGGGTGTTGATGACGTAGGTCACGTAGCCGCCGCGAATGGCGTTGGGGATCTCATCGCTGCCGTCGCCGATCTTGGCAAGGGCGTGGGTGCGCACGCCGTGCTCTTTTAAGAACTTGGCGGTGCCTGCAGTACCCTGAATGTTAAAGCCCATGTTATAGAAGCGGCGGATGAGAGGCAGAGCCTCCTCCTTGTCCTTGTCTGCAAGGGTAACGAGCACGGTGCCGTAGTTGACCACGTTGGTGCCGCTTGCCTGCAGTGCCTTATAAAGTGCACGGGTCAGGGAGTTATCGTAGCCGATCGCCTCGCCCGTGGACTTCATTTCGGGAGAGAGGTAAGCGTCCAGACCGCGCAGCTTTGCAAAGGAGAAGGCGGGAGCCTTGACGTAGTAACGCTTCTTTTCAGCGGGATAGATCTCGGTAATGCCCTGCATTTTGAGCGTCTGACCCAGCATGACCAGCGTACCCATATCCGCAAGGCTGTAGCCGGTCGCCTTGGAAAGGAAGGGAACGGTACGGGAGGAACGGGGGTTGACCTCGATGATATATACGTCGTCCTTGTCATCTACGATGAACTGGATGTTGAAAAGACCTACGATGCCGATGGCAAGACCCAGCTTCTTGGTGTAGTCCAGAATGGCGTTCTTGACCTTATCGGAAAGAGAGAAGGAGGGATATACGGAGATGGAGTCACCGGAGTGCACGCCGGTACGCTCTACCAGCTCCATAATGCCGGGGACGAATACGTCGGTGCCGTCGCAAACTGCGTCAACCTCGACCTCCTTGCCCTGAATGTACTTGTCAACCAGTACGGGCTTGTCCTCGTCGATCTCAACCGCGGTGTGCAGGTAGGTGCGCAGCTGCTGCTCGTCTGCAACGATCTGCATTGCTCTGCCGCCCAGCACGAAGGAGGGACGCACCAGAACGGGATAGCCGATCTCGGCAGCGGCGCGCACGCCGTCCTCGATCACAGTCACAGCCTTACCCTTGGGCTGAGGAATCTGCAGCGAGGAGAGCACCTTTTCAAATGCGTCACGGTTTTCTGCCTTTTCAATTGCAGCGCAGTCCGTGCCGATCAGCTTAACGCCGCGCTCGGTCAAGGGAGCTGCCAGGTTGATTGCGGTCTGACCGCCAAGGCTGGCGATCACGCCCTCGGGCTGCTCTAAGTGCAGGATGTTCATAACGTCCTCAACGCACAAAGGCTCAAAGTACAGCTTATCCGAGCAGGTGTAGTCGGTAGAAACGGTCTCGGGGTTGTTGTTGATAACGATTGCCTCGTAGCCTGCGTGTCTGATGGCGTTGACCGCGTGTACGGTGGAATAGTCGAACTCAACGCCCTGACCGATACGGATGGGACCCGAGCCCAGCACCACGACCTTCTTGCGGTCGGATACGATGCTTTCGTTTTCCTGCTCGTAGGTGGAGTAGAAGTAGGGGATATATCCCTGCGCCTCTGCAGCACAGGTGTCAATCATCTTGTAAACGGGGAAAATGTCGTTTTGCTCACGCAGATGCCATACGTCGATCTCGGGGCAATTCCAAAGGGAAGCGATGTAAGCGTCCGAGAAGCCCATCTTCTTGGCGCAGCGCAGCACGTCAAGATCCTTGACAGCGTTCTTGATGGTGCTCTGCATGTGCACGATATTGCGCAGCTTTTCAAGGAAGAACATATCGATCTTGGTTGCGCTCCAGATTCTACCCGAGTCAGCACCGTACTCCAGCAGCTTGGCAATGGCGTAGATGCGGTCGTCGGTACCGTCCTTGATGTATTCCATGAGCTGTTCCTTGGTATATTCGTCAAACTTCTTCATGTAGATGTGGTTGACGCCGATCTCCAGGGAGCGAACAGCCTTCAGAAGGCTCTCTTCAAAGGTGCGACCAAGGCTCATGACCTCACCGGTCGCCTTCATCTGTGTGGAGAGCTTGTTGTTTGCGGAAACGAACTTATCGAAGGGGAAGCGGGGCATCTTGGTAACCACGTAGTCAAGCGCGGGCTCGCAAGCGGCAAGAATGTTGCCGATCTTGATCTCGTCCAGCGTCATGCCGACAGCAATCTTGGCGGTCACGCGTGCAATGGGGTAGCCGCTTGCCTTGGAAGCAAGTGCGGAAGAACGGGAAACGCGGGGGTTGACCTCGATGAGGTAATAGTTAAAGGAGTGGGGATCAAGTGCAAACTGTACGTTGCAGCCGCCCTCAATGCCCAGCGCGCGGATGATCTTGAGCGCACTGTCACGCAGCATGTGGGATTCCTTGTTGGTCAGCGTCTGGCAGGGGCAAACGACGATGGAGTCACCGGTATGAATACCGACGGGGTCGACGTTTTCCATGTTACAAATGGCAATGGCGGTGTCGTTGGCATCGCGCATAACCTCGTATTCAATTTCCTTGTAGCCCTTGATGCTCTTTTCCACCAGTACCTGATGTACGGGGGAGAGCTGCAGAGCGTTCTTCATGATATCGACAAATTCCTTTTCGTTGTCGGCCATGCCGCCGCCCGTCACGCCCAGGGTGAATGCGGGGCGTAGCACAACGGGGTAACCGATCTCTTTAGCAGCAGCCACCCC